>JAMQPJ010000479.1 GCA_023717585.1 Thermoanaerobaculia bacterium | reverse complement strand
AAAAGGTCCGTCGAAAGGGTCTGATAGACGACGAACGCCCCGTCGCCGCTCAACAGGCCGCCCCCCGAGGACCCGTTCGCCGGTGAGAGCGGCGAGCTGGGGAGGTGACTCGCCAGAGTCGTGGTTCCCGAGAGCCGATCGAACACGAAGACGTCTGAATCCGCATTGAGATCGAAAAGACCGGAGATGAGATCGTTCGCCAGGCTCGAGAAGACGATCCTCGAGCCGTCGCTGGAAATCGCCGATGCCGACGAGTCGCCGTTGCCGCCGGTCGCCGTCGTTCCCAGCCGCCGGCTGACGAGCGCGTTCAGATTCGCGACGCGGTCGAACAGGTAGACGTCCGGCGACGACGCGTTTCCGTTCACGAAACCGGGGACCAAGTCGAGCGCGTCGCTCGAATAAGCCACGTAGAGGCCGTCCGCGCTCACGCTCGCTCCGTGAGAGCTGCCTCCCGCCGCGGAAACCGGGGATCCGGCCGCGTGGCTCGCGAGGAGGTTCGTCCCCGAGCTGCCGTCCCAGATGAACACGTTGGAAAGCGCACCGGACCCCGTCTGGCCGGGCACGATGTTCGTCGCGGTCGTCTCGAAGGACACGAACCGGCCGTCCGCGCTCACGTCCGGCGCCATCGACCAGCCGTTGCCCCCGATTCCCGGAAGGCCCGTCGCGTGCGACACGAGTCGGTTGACGCCGGATGCCCGGTCGAACGCATAGATCTGCTGGGAGGGGCCGGCGGCCGGAGCGAGATTCGGCGCCTGGCTCGAGAACACGATGGTGGTCCCGTCTCTCGAGATCAGCGGGTTTCCCGAATTTGCGTTGCCCGGCGTCGTCCCCGAGCCGGCCGCGTGGCTCGCGAGGGTGATCAAGCCGGTGCTCCGGTCCCAGAGGTAGACGTTCCAGATCGTCGGAGAACCGCTCTGCCCCGCCAGGAGATCCGTTGCGAGGCTGGAAAACGCGACCCATCGGCCGTCGCCGCTCACGGACGGGTAGGACGAGAACCCACTTGCGCTCCGCCACGGGAAGGATGCCGAGTGAGAGACGAGGACGACCCCACCACTGGTCCTGTCGAAGAGGAAGACGTCGGTCGCCTGATTGGTGTCGGAAACGCCCGAGACAGCGTCCGTTGCGCTGCTCGCATAGGCGACCCACCGGCCATCGGAGCTGATCACCGGGCTGTCGGCGATCCCGTTTCCGGTTTTCCCGGGTCCGGCCGAAGAAACGCTCACGAGGCGCGAGGCACCCGTCATGCGATCGAAAACGTAAACGTCGGTCCCAAGTGGGAAATGTGCCTCGACGACCCCCGAAACGAGGTTGAGTGCAGAACTTGTAAAGACGAGATACCGCCCGTCGGCGCTGAGCGAGCGGCCCGAGGCGAAGCTGTTTCCGCCCCCTGTCTGCGCCCCGCCGGTCCCGGCCGCACGAGAGATCAGCTCGATAACACCTGCCGAGGCGTTTCCAGCCAGGAAACAGGCGACCAAGAATGTGAATGAGAGCTTCACGCCGGAATGATTCACCGCGCGAGAGTGCTGCGCAAGAGGGCGAACGCCCGCGCCCGATGCGAGTCCCGGTTCTTCTCCTCTTCGCTCATCTCGGCCCACGTGCGCGTCGCTCCCTCGGGGACGAACAGGACGTCCCAGCCGAAGCCGTTCTCTCCGCGCGGGTGGAGGGCGATCGATCCCGCGACGCGGCCGACCGCGACGACGACGTCCGTCTCCCCCTGCCCGGGCCGCGCGACGGCAAGGGCGGACACGGCTTCCGCGCCCCTGTCCGAGAACCCGTCGAGCATCTTGGCGAGGCCCTCCTGGCCGAGGGCGCCCATCGTGATCCACTTCGTGAGCGGCCCCGGAAATCCTCCCCACCCGGCGACGACGAGGCCCGAGTCCTCGACGAGGACGGGCACGCCGAGCGCCCGTGCCGCGACGAGCGCCTTCGCCCGGGCCACCTCCGGGAAGTCGAGCGACTGGATCTCGGGGACGTCGAGCGGATGCGCCGTCACCGTGCGGCCCAGCAGCGCCCCCGCCTCGCGCGCCTTGCCCGCGTTCGAGGTCACGAACGTCAGACCGAAGAGCGCGTCCGTCACCACCGGCGAGCCGGCGGGCCTTCTCCGGCAAGGACCACCCGGAAGGCTCTCAGGCCCTTCGTGAGACCCTTCAGGCGCTGTTCTCCGAGCGGTTCGAAGACGAACGCGTCGCCCGCGCGTCGCGCCGTCTCCTCGCCTACCACGATCTCGTTCGGCCCCGCGACGGAGCTTTCGAGGCGCGCCGCGACGTTCACGGTATTTCCGAGGACGGTGTAGTCCACGCGGCGATCGGACCCTATGTCGCCGACCACCGCGTGCCCGGTGTTGACGCCGACGCGCACGGCCACCTCCGGCTCGCCGCGCCTCACGCGCTCCACGTTCCACGCCTTCAGGCTCTCGATGAGCTTCGCCGCAGCCGCCACCGCGCGGCGGGGGTGATCGTGCTGCGGAATCGGCGCACCGAAGAACGCCATCACGGCGTCCCCGATGAACTTGTCGAGCGTTCCCCCTTGCTCGAAGATCGCGTCCGCGGCGAACGTGAAGACCGTTTCGAGGAAGAGCGAAAGTTCTCCGGGAGCCATGGTCTCCGCGGCAGTCGTGAACCCGACGATGTCGGCGAAGAACACCGTCACGTCGCGTGTCCGCACCTTCTCGACGCCGGCCGGGCCCTCGGAGACGATCTCCTCGACGACGCCCGGCGAGTGATAGCGCGCGAGGCGCTCCCGGATCCGCTCCTCCTTCGCGATACGCCCCTGGAGGCGCGCGCGCTCGATCGCGACGGCGGCGAAATTCCCGAGTGCGGTCAGGAGATCGAGGTCGTCCGCCGTGAACGTGCCGGTCTTCAGGGGCGTGTCGACATGGAGGGCGCCGATGACGTGTTCGCGGTTCCAGAGGGGGACGCACATCGCCGACCGGATCTGCTGAATGCGGATCGACTGACCCGCCTCGAAGCGATCGTCGGTGAGAGCGTCCGAGGTCAGGACCGCCACGCGCTCGCGCACGACGGTCTCGACGATCGTGTGGGAGAACGTCTCGGCGGCCTCCGTACCGGCGCGTCCCCTCTGGCGCGCGAGCGTCGCGACGAGTCGTCCCGAGTCCTCCCGCAGCACGACGACGGCGCGCTCGGCGGGAAGAAAGTCGAAGAGGAGGTCCACGACCTTCGAGAGGATCTGGTCCACGTCGGGCGCCTCGATGAGCGTGCGGGCCACCTGGACGAGAATCTCGAAGTTCTTCTCGCGCGCCTTCTCGGGCGCGGGACGCCGGCCGGCCAGCGTTCCCGCGAGGTCCGCGACTCCCGCGCCCGTGCCGGTGGCCTCGAGGTTGTAGTCCCGGTTGAAATCCTCGATCGAGCGGACGAACGTGGAGCTCGAGTCGCTGATCGACTTCGCCGCGATGCCCTTTGTCGTCGGTTGCTCGCGCACGTAGAGGGTGAAGGTTCCGACCGAGACGACGTCGTCCGCCCTGAGCGGCGACTTCGGCGCGAACTCGCCGTTGACCTTCACTCCGTTCGTCGACTTGAGGTCCTCGATCGTCCAGACGCCGCCGCGCTCGGACAGGAGTGCGTGCCTCCGCGACACGGAGAAGTCGTTCAGGACGATCCCGTTCTCGCTCGAGCGCCCGATCGAAACGTCTCCGCCGGACAGGAGGAAGCGCCGCGTCTGCCCCTCGACCTCGTAAACGATCTCCAGCATTGGCGGGTCGGAGTTTATAGGGACGAGGCGGAGCCGTCCCCGGGGGGCCGTTCAGTCCGGCGGGGGCTCGCGCTCGACGGTCCTCGCGAAACGGACCCTCACGACCTTCCAGACCGCGACGGGTTGACCCTGGACTCGGGCCGGGCGGTATGTCCACCGCCGGACCGCGTCCACCGCGGCCTCCGTCATGCCCGCGGGTCCGGCCGTGAGCACGTCGATGCGGCCCACGGAGCCGCTCCCCTCCACGACGATCCGCAGCATGACCTCGCCGGTCAGGTTCAGCCGGCGGGCCGCGTCCGGGTAACGGGCGTCCACGCGCGAGACGAGCACGGGAAGCTCGGATCCAGCGGGAAGCGATACCAGAGGCTCCTGAGAAAGGACCGGCGTCGGCGCGGCCGCAGGCGGAGGCAGGGTGTAGGCCGGTCCCGCGCCCTCGCCTGCCGACCGCATCGGAACGTGTCCCCCCGGCGTCGGGTGGAGATCGCGGTCCGGAACCCCGAGCGATTGCACTTCGGGCACGACTCCTCGCCCGCGGGCTTCGGCGGGTCCCGCCGCCACGGCGGACGGGAGGAGCCGCACGGAGCGCGCGGGGACGAAGGCGAGCACCTTACCGGCGAGGCGGACGCCGAAGAAATCGTGATCCAGGAGGACCACGTCCACGTCGTCGCCGTCCTCGAGCGTGCCCCATCGGGCGGCGCCGTAGTCGGCAGACAGGAGGACCGGGCAGGACTCGACCGCCCGGGCCGGATGCGGCGCGAAACCCGCGGTCGCCGCGGCGCGCTTCTCGCGCACCTCGCGATCCGGCCTCCGCTCGAAACTTCCGGCCGGAATCCAGAGGTCCCGCCGGTCCGCCACGACGTGGACCGCGTCGCCCCGGGACTCGAGCACCTTGAGCTCCGTCCCGCGCGGCAGCATGAGAACCTGCGGCGCTTTCGGGGCCGCATCGGCGCGCGCCGCGACACGCTCGAGCGTGACGACACCGCGGTCGTCCGCGGGCGCAGCCGTCGACGGAGCGTCCGGGCCGCTCTTGCGGCACGCGCCCCCCGTCGCGAGAGCGCAGCAGGCGGCGGCGAAGACGAGACGGCGCGTCAGGAGCGACCCATCAGCGTGGCGAGAATCGCCTT
>JAMQPJ010000477.1 GCA_023717585.1 Thermoanaerobaculia bacterium | reverse complement strand
GCACGGGTCCACGGAGGGCTCGGGGTTCCCGTAGTGCGTCGTCTTCGTCTTGTCGCCCGTCGGGGTCGTGGGCGCGACCTGGCCCTTCGTGAGGCCGTAGATCTCGTTGTCCATGAGGAGGTACGTCACGTCGAGGTTGCGCCGGGCCGAGTGCATGAAGTGGTTGCCGCCGATCGCGAGGCCGTCTCCGTCGCCGCCGACCGCGATGACTTTCACGTCCGGCCGTGAGACCGCGACGCCGGTCGCGAGCGGGAGGGCGCGGCCGTGCACCGTGTTGAAGCCGTATGTCTCGACGTAGCCGGGGAGGCGCGACGAGCAGCCGATGCCGGAGATGACGGCCGTGTTCCACGGCGTGAGCTGGAGCTCGGCCATGGCGCGGTAGAGCGCCGTCAGGACGCCGAAGTCGCCGCAGCCGGCGCACCAGACGGGCTTGAGGTCCGTTTTGTAGCTGCCCGGGACGAAGGCGGGAAGGGTGGGAGGAGCGGCGCTCATGCGGACACCTTCTGTTCGCCCGACGGAGCGAAGTACCTGCGGATCTGGTCGTCGACCTCGGAGATCGTGAGGTTCTTCCCGCCGGATCTCTTGAAGATCAGCGTGTTCTGAGGGAGCGTCGTGAACGTCCGGAGGTATTTGTAGAACTGCGCCGCGAAGGAGATCTCGATCACGAGGACCTGCTTCACGCTCTTCAGGAACTCCTCGAACGCCTTGACCGGGAACGGGAAGATCATCTCCGGGATGAAAGCGGCGACCTTCTCTCCGCGCGCCTCGGCCATGAGGACGGCTTCCTTCACGGCGCCCTTGGAGGAGCCCCAGCAGACGATGCCGAGGTCGGCCTTCGCGGGGCCGTAGCGGCGCGCGCGCTGGTACTTGTCGCGGATCGGCTTGAGCTTGCGATACCGCTTCGCGTTCATCTTCTCGTGCACGACCGCCATCGAGGCCGGGCGGCCGAACTCGTCGTGCTCGAGGCCGTTCGTCTGGTAGATGCCGTCCTTCATGCCGGGGACGCTCATCGGGGAGTAGCCCTCGGGCGTGTCCTTGTACCGCCTGTAGTCGACGAGCTCGGCGGCGGTCGGAATCGCGCGGTCGATGACCTCGTGGACGAGGCGGTCGGGGTCGAGCGTCTCGCGGCGCTGCCCGACCGACTGGTCGGTCAGGACGATGACGGGGATCTGGAATTCCTCGGCGATGTTGAAGGCCTCGACGGTCGTGTGGAAGCAGTCCTCGACGTCGGAGGCGGCGATCACGACGCGCGGGGCGTCGCCGTGGCCCGCGAAAACGGCCTGCCAGAGGTCGGACTGCTCGCTCTTCGTCGGAAGACCCGTCGAAGGGCCGCCGCGCTGGACGTCCACGATGACGCACGGGACCTCGGCCATGGACGCGAGGCCGAGCATCTCCGTCATGAGCGAAAGGCCCGGGCCCGACGTCGCCGTCATGGACTTGACGCCCGCGAAAGACGCGCCGACGACGGCGCCGATCGCGGCGAGCTCGTCTTCGGTCTGGACGACGGAGCCGCCCATCTTCGGGAGCCACTCCTCGGCGAACTGGAGGATCTCGGTGGACGGCGTGATCGGGTAGCCCGCGAAGAACCGGCAGCCCGCGTGGATCGCGCCAAGGGCCGCGGCCTCGTTGCCGGACATGATGAGTTTCCCGGGGCCGGGAGTGAACGAGATTCCGCGGTCCTTCAGGCTCGCGAGCGTCGTGCCGTGCGCGAGGCCGGCGTCGAACGCCTTGAGCGCGAGCTCGCCGACGGCGGCTTTCTTCCTCCCGAAGCGCTTCTCGACGGCGCGGCGGATCGTCTCCTGCCGCAGGCCGAAGAGCGACGTGACGACGCCGAGCCCGACGACGTTCTTCGAGCCCTTGGCGCCCGCGTCGCTCGCGAGCTTCGCAAACGGCACGGGAAGCCAATGCGCCGAGGCGCCGAGCCCGAGGTCCGCCCCGGTTCGCGCCACCGGGTCGGCCTCGTCGAAGAGGACCACGGCGTCGGGAGCCGGCTGGACCTCGCCCTTGAAGCGATCGAAGTCGGCCCAGCTGAAGACGACGAGGACGTCGACGGCGTCTCCCTGCTCGTAGATCGCGTCCGGGCTCATCCGCACGACGCACGAGGACTCGCCTCCCCGGATCTGTGGTCCGTAGGCCTCGGTCTTGATGACGTTCAGCCCGTCCCGCGCGCCGGCCTGGGACAGGATGTCGCCCATCGTGACGATTCCGTCGCCGCCCGCGCCGACCATGGCGATCGTGATATCTCGTTTCGGCATCGTGGCCTCGCCTTCTCCATGGGAATGACCGAAACGGCTCCCGGAACGGGCCCTTCGGGTGCGCGCCAGAGTGCGGGCAGACCGGGCCGGCCTCAATGGTGCAAACGGATCACCCGGCTGATCCTGCGTCTCAGCCCCGGCCTCCGGCGCCCGGTCAGCCTGAAATCAGCCGGGCCAGGGTGTACGCCGCTCCGGAGGCAAGCGCCCCGACGAGAACGGTGCGCAGCGCCTCGCCGACGAGCGGACGGCCCGTGAGCTTGCCCTTGAACGCCCCGAAGAGGGCCAGTGCGAGAAGGGTGACGACCACGGAGGCGGCGAGGGCCCTGGTCACGGGCATCCCGAAGAGATAGGGGGCGAGCGGAACCGCCCCGCCGGCCACGTACGACCCGCCGATCGTGAGCGCCGAGACGCGAGCCCGCTTCGGATCGGGCTCCGAGAGGTTGAGCTCCTCGCGCATCATGAAGTCCACCCAGCGATCGTGATCCGCGCAGACGGCGTGCGTCGCCGCCTCCAGCGTGTCACCCTCGAGGCCCCAGGCGCGGAAGACCCTGCGGACCTCTTCCTGCTCTTCCGCGGGAACCTCCTTCACTTCCTCGTACTCGCGTTTCAGCTCGCTGTGCCACGTGTCGGCCTGGCTCTTGGCGGCCAGGTAGCCGCCGAGGCCCATGGCGATCGCGCCGGCGGCCAGCTCGGCAACGCCCGCCACGAGGATCACGCGCGAGCTCACGACCGCGCCGGAAAGGCCCGCCGCGAGGGCGAAGGGGACCGTGAGACCGTCGGACATTCCGAGCACGACGTCCCGCACGGTCTCGGAGCCCGAGAAGTGCGCTTCCACGTGGTGATGGCGGGGGCGGGGACGGGACGTGCCCTTGGCGTGGGGAGGCGCCGCCGGCGTGTGCGGCTTCGGAGCCGCGTGCGGAGGCGTCACGGGTTCGTCTGCCAGATCTCGAAGTCCGTCGTCATCGCGCGGTCGTCCATCGCCACGAGCGACACGACGGCGTTCGCGACGTCCTCGGGCTGGATCGCGCGTTCGGCCTTGAAGTCCATGCCGGACTTCTTCATGAGCTCCGTGTTCACCGTGGATGGGTAGACGCACGTCACGCGCACGTTCGAGGCCCGGACTTCGTACCGCAGCGCGTGTGTGAGACCCGCGAGCCCGAACTTCGCCGCGCAGTACGCACCGCCTCCCGCGAACCCGCGCAGGCCCGCCGTCGAGGAGATGTTCACGATGTGTCCGCGCTTGCGGGATTTCATCCCGGGCAGCAGGGCGCGGCACATCAGGAAGGGCCCGCGCAGGTTGACGGCGAGCATCCGGTCGAAGACGAGCGCGTCCATCTTCTCGACCGGCGCCATCGCGAAGATGCCCGCGTTGTTCACGAGCACGTCGACGGGGCCGAGCTGCTGCTCGGCGGCGGCGACCGCGCGCGAGACGGCGCCCTCGTCCGAGACGTCCGCCGCGAGGACGACGGTCGCCGCACCGGAGTCCTTCAGCTCCCTCTGCGTCTCCAGCAGGTTCTTCTTCGTCTTCCCGAGGAGAGCGACCTTCGACCCTGCCGCCGCGAAGGCATGGGCCAGGGCGCGGCCGATGCCTCGCCCGGCACCCGTGATGAGAACGACCCGGCCGTTGAGTTCCATCCGCGCCTCCTCGACGGGATTCTAGAGCGCGGGGGCGCTGCTACTCTCGCCGGCCGATGTCATCCTCCGTCGCACCCCGCTTCGAACCCGAGCGACGCCGCGCCGTCACGATCGCCCTGCTTCTCGTCACGGCTCTTTCGTCGTTCGAGTCCACCGTGGTGTCGACGGCGATGCCGACGATCATCGGCGAGCTGCACGGACTGCCTCTGTATTCATGGGTCTTCTCGATCTACCTCCTCGCCTCCACCATCACGATGCCGATCTACGGCCGGCTCGCCGACGTTTACGGGAGGCGCCGCGTCCTCATGACCGCGACCGTCGTGTTCCTGGCCGGGGCGCTGGCGTGCGCGCTGGCCCGGTCGATGCCGCAGCTCATCGTCGCGCGCGGCCTCCAGGGCCTGGGGGCGGGCGGCCTCATTCCGATCGCGCTCACGGTCACCGGAGACCTCTATTCGCTGGAGGAGCGCGCGCGGGTGCAGGCGTTGTTCAGCGGCGTCTGGGGGTTCGCGAGCCTCGTCGGTCCGCTTCTCGGCGCCTTCCTGACCGTGACGTTCGGCTGGCGGTCCATCTTCACGATCAACGTGCCGCTCGGGCTCGTCGCCCTTTTCCTCGTCGCGACGAAGATGCGCGAGTCGCGCAAACCCGGGTCCGACCCGCTCGACGTCGCGGGCGCGCTCACGCTCGCTCTCGGGATCGGGGCACTGCTCTTCGCGGTGCTCCAGAGCACGGGGGCGGGGGCCCTCGGAACGGGGGCACGTCTCCTCCTCGGGGTCGCGGGATTCGCCCTGCTCGGCCTCTTCGCGCGGCTTCAGGCCGGGCGCAGGCACCCGCTGATTCCGCCGGACCTCTTCCGGCACGCCGACACGGCGGCCCCGTATGTGGGCGGGATTCTCCTCGGAACGACGATCTACGGGGTCGACACGTTCGTGCCGCTCTTCGTGCAGGGCGCGCGAGGCGGCACCGCGGGAGCGGCCGGCGCGGTCATCACGCCCCTCGTCCTCTTCTGGGCGCTTTCGGCGGTGGTCGCGGCGCGGATCATCGTTCGCTTCGGCTTCCGGACGACCGCGCGGGCCGGCGCCCTCCTGATCCTCGCGGGCTTCGTGGGGCTCCTCGCGGCGGCGCGATTCGACGCTCCCGTGGCCGCGATCAGCGCGGCGTGCGGCCTGATCGGAGCGGGGCTTGGCCCCTCGTCGCTCTCCCAGGTTCTCGCGATCCAGAACGTCGTCGAGGAGAGTCGACGGGGCGTCGCGACGAGCCTCGTGCCTTTCTTCCGTACCGTGGGGGGGTCGCTGGGCGTGGGGGCTCTGGGCGGAATCCTCGCGACCGGCCTGACCCGCCGGATGGGGGCGGCCGCCGAGTCGGCCGGAACGCTCCTGACGGAAGGGCACGTCCCTCGCGAGATGCGCCTCGCGCTCGAGCAGTCGCTCCTGCCCGTCTTCGCCGTGCTTCTCGTCCTCGCCCTGGTCAATCTCGCCGTGACGTCGCGGTTCCCCGATCGACGCGCCCGGCCGCGCGCCTGTGAAATAGTGCCGGAGTGATTCTCGTCTTCCTCCTTTCGGTGGCGGGGCCCCTTCTCGCGCAGGAGCCCGTTCCGACGCCGGCGCAGGCGACGGAAACGCCCGGCCCCGCGCCGGCGTCCGACGGTGGTCCGACGGTTTCCGCGCCGCCGGTCCTCGCGGCGCCGGCCGCCGGCGGCGTCCGCCTGAGATCCGGCGTCGTTCCGGGCAGGCCCGTCTCGCTCACGCGGGGGGCTGCCTCGACGGTGACGGGCTATGAGGAGGGAAAATCGCTCACGGTGAAAACGCCGGCCGGGACGCTCGTGAGGTACCGCCTCGCGAAGGACGCATCTGTCCCCGACGGCCTCGCCGCCGGCCGCACGGTGCTCGTCGAGACGAAGATCGTGAAGAAGCGCCGCTACGCGTCGCGCGTCACGTACGCGGAATCCCGCGTCGTCATGACGAACGTGGACTGACGGCCGAGGCCGTGCACCTCTTCGAGAACGACGAGGTCCTGGCACTCGACAAGCCCCCGGGCGTCTCGATGGCGACGTCTTCGAAGGAAGGCAAGTCTGCGGAAGCTGCCGTCAGGCGTCTGCTCGGGGCCTGCGGCGTCGTTCCGCCGGACCCTCTTCCGCTGCTCGTGCACCGCCTCGACGCGGGAACGTCGGGCGTCGTCCTATTCGCGAAAACCCCCGCCGCCCATCGCGCGCTCAGCCTCGGCTTTCAGGAACGCCGCGCCCGGAAGACGTACCGCGCGCTCGTCTGGGGCCATCCGGTACCCGCGAAAGGGGCGATCGACCTCGCGCTCGGGCGCGACCCGAAGGACGGGCGCAAGATGCGCGTCCGGGACGACGGAAAGCCGTCCGTCACGCGTTACGCGACGCGGCGCAGATTTCCGTCGCTCGCCGACCTCGAGCTCCAGCCCGAGACCGGACGCACGCACCAGATCCGCGTCCACCTTTCCGCGAGTGGCCACCCGATCGTGGGCGACGGCTTCTACGGGGGCGCCAGCCGCTGGCATGGCGTGCGCGACCCGGCCTTGCGCGCGGCGCTCGCGCGGCTGACGCGCCCGCTGCTCCACGCCGAACGCATCGAGATCCCGGAGATGGGCATCGACGTCACGGCCCATCTCCCGAGAGACTATGAGGAAACCCTGAAGATTCTGAGAAGGTAAGGGGGGCCAGGCGGGGGTGCGAACCCCGCCTGGCCTGAATCACGGCGGGCGTCACACCCCCCGACCAAGAATCAGAAGATCACCTTCACGGCGAGCTGAACGATGCGCGGGCCGTTGCCGGTGAACGTCCCGTACAGGCCCGATTGCGTCGGCGCGCCGTATGTCGAGAGAGTCGTGAGGTTCGTCCCCGAAACGCTGTAGTACGTCGTGTTGATGCCCGTGACGTTCGACCGATTGAACAAGTTGAAGGCCTCGACGATGAGCTGGAGCGTCGCCGGCCCGATCGGGATGTCCTTCGTGATGCGCGGATCGAAGGAGAAGAAGACGGGGTAGTTCTGGCTGTTGCGGCCGAAGCCGGGCGCGCGGTCGCTGCGCTGGTTCTGGTCGCCGTTCAGGTCGCTCGCAGGAGAGTTCGGCAGTCCGGGCGTGTACGCCTGTCCGCTCGCGAGCGTGATGATGCCCGACAGCGACCATCCGCCGAACAGGGCCTGCTCGAGACCGCCCGCGTTCCGGTAGTACGGAAGGCTCCAGTATGCCGAGAGGACGACGCGGTGGCGCTGGTCCGCGTCGCCGGGGGCGTAGTCCGCGTCGAAGTTGCGCGGATCCGAGGCGTACTTCGCGTCGTCCGTGCCGGGCACGACCGCCGTGGCGTCGGGCTTCGTGTCGAGGACCTTGCCGAAGGTGTACGCGACGCGGCCCTGCCAGTTGTTCGAGAACCGCTTGTTGAGCTCGAGCGTGACACCGTTGTAGTTGGACTCGGCCGTGCTCTGGAACTGGATGACGCGCGCGAAGTTCGCGAAGGGACGGTCCGTGCCGTAGCGCGTGATCGGATAGACGTTCCCCGCGGCGTCCGTGAAGTTGACGACGGAGGGAGACCCGACGTTGATGTCGGCCGAGCGCTGGAGCTTCGTGCCCTTCACGTAGAGATAGGACAGACCGAGCGAGACGTCGTTCGACACAGAATGCTCGATGCCGAGGCTCGCCTGATGGACGAGCGGGTTTTCGAAGTTCGGGTCGAACACGAGGATGGTCGGCTTGGGAAGCACGACGCCCGTAGGGATCGAGGGGAAGATGTTCGGGTAAGCCGGCATCTGCGCGCCCGTGAACGTGAGCGTCTGCACGTTGACGCCGTTGTTCGAGTGCGCGGTGCCGATCATGATCGAGGGCGTGCGGCCGTAGAACATGCCGTAGCCGCCGCGTACGACCGTGGCGTCCTGACCCTTCGGCGACCACGCGAACCCGAGGCGGACGCCGACGTTGTTGCCGTCCTCCGGAACGACGCTCGTGTCGATGCCGGCCGCGAGGAGCTGGGTGTCGGGATTGCGGACTGTGGGCTGCGCGATGCCCTGCTTGTCGTACCTGACGCCGAGGCTGATCGTGAGGCTCGGGGTCGGGCGCCATTCGTCCAGCAGGAAGAGGCCGAGCTCCGAGAGATCCGGGTTCGTGAAGGGGCCGGACGTCCCGGCTCCCGGGAAAGCCTGGAGGTACTGCGAGGGCTGGTTGCGGTTGTAGTTCGCTACGGACGAGAACGTGTAGCTTCCCGAGAAGTTGCCGGGGAACCAGTTCAGGATGAGATCGCGGTTGAAATCGAAACCGCCCTTCACGGCGTGGTTTCCGAAGAGGAACGTCACGGCGTCGGCGACCTGGTAGCGCGTGATCGTCGTCTCGCGCGGGCTGAAGTTGTTTCGCCCGATCGTGAGGGAGAAGCCACCGCCGCTGATCACCGCTTCGGGGGCGGCGCTGTTCGCGAGGCCGGGCTCGGAGTCTTTCGCGTACTGGCCGCGCAGCTCGTTGAAGAGCGAAGCACTTAAGGAACTCGTGACGGAGGCGGTCAACGTGTCCGTGTTCACGAGCGAGTTGCCCGAGTGCGTGACGGACTGCGTCGTGCCGCCGTTCTCGTTGTTCGAGCCCGTGAAGCGCTGCCGGTTGTACCGGGCGGAAACGTGGGCGGTGGACCCGGCCTCCCAGTCGGCCTTCAGGAGGAATACGTCCTGGTTCCGGCCGCGGTCGTAGGAGTCCGTGAGCGGCTGGAGCTTCGCGAGGCCGGCCGCCGTGTCCGGGTCCGAGAGATTCAGGCTGCCCGTGTTCAGGATGACGGGGTTGCCGTTCGTGTTGCGCTGCCCGTCGTAGTTCGCGAAGAAGAAGAGGCGGTCCTTGAGAATCGGGCCGCCGAGGCTCGCGCCGAACTGGTTGTAGTGATAGTTGCTCTTGTCGCGGCCGTTGATCACGTTGATGTAGTCGTTCGCGTTCAGCCCCTTGTCGCGGAAGAACTCGAACGCGCTCCCGTGGTACTCGTTAGTGCCCGACTTCGTGACGACGTTGATGACCGCGCCCCCCGCCCGGCCGTACTCGGCCGTGTACGCGTTGCGGTTGACCTGGAACTCCTTCACGGCGTCCTGGCTGAACTGGTACGGCGCGCGGCCGGAGCCGGTGCGGCCGAGGGCCTGGCCGAAGAACGTGTTGTCGTTGTTCGCGCCGTCGATGACGAGGCTGTTCAGGGTGCCGCGCTGGCCGGCGAAGCTGATGTCGCCCTGGCGCGGGTCGATCGTGACGCCCGGCGTCGTGAGGACGAAGTCGATGAAGTTGCGTCCGTTCGTGGGGAGGTTCGCGATGAAGTTCTCGTTCACGACATCGCTTTGCTGCGTGCGCGTCGTCTCGATGAGTGGAGCTTCCTCGGTGACGGTCACGGCCGTCTTCACGCTGGAGAGCGCGAGGACGAACTTGAGCGAGACGTCGCCGCCGACGTTCACCTCGACGCCGGATTTCGTCGCGGAACCGAATCCGGAGAGGTCTACGGTCACGCCATAGAGGCCGACCGCGAGGAGCGGGAACGTGAAGGTACCCGTGGCGTTGGAGACGGTCGTCCTTGTGGCACCCGTTCTCGCGTTCCTCGCGGTCACGCCCGCGCCGGGAAGGGGCCCTCCGGCCGTGTCCGCCACGGTGCCCGAGATGGATCCGGCGCTGCTCTGCGCGAGGAGCGGCGCGGCGGGCCACGCCAGCGCAAGTGCCATGACCACCGTGAGAATCGCGAGAGAGCGGAACGATCGCGACATCGAAAACCCTCCTTCTGACGGCTGAATGATAGTCACCCCTCGAGAGAGGGAACGTGACGTTCGTTTGAAGCCTATCCCAGAATCCGGGTGCCGGAGGCCACGGCAGAGCATCCTTCGTGGCGGGGCGTTCAGCGCGTCTGCGCCGGCGGCGGGGCGAGCGTCCGGAGCCGGCCGCAGCCGCGCGCCGCGAAGAGGGCGGTCACGGCGATCAGCAGGAAGCTCGCGCCGAGGAGGAGAAGAAGCGGCCCCTTCCGGGGCGAGGGCATCTCGCTCGTCACGGCCGCGGCCGAGGAGCGCGGCCGCCGGAGAGGCGCCGTGGAGTCGGCGATGGAGGCGGGTGCGGCGGCGGGAACCTCCTGCGTGACGGCCCCCCGCGGGGGTCTTGCGCGCAGCTCGCGCCGCGCGACCACGAGGTCGAGAATCATCTGTCCCGCGCTCCCGTAACGTTCGACGGGCTCCTTCCGGAGGGCGCGCGCGACGATCTGCTTCAGGCTTTCGGGCACGAGGTCGGGCTCGGGCCAGGGGTCGGCCTCCTTCGTCATCATCTTGGCCACCATCTGGGTCACGCTCGCGCCCGAGAACGGATGCACGCCGGACAGCATCTGATAGAACACGATGCCCAGGGAGAAGAGGTCGGACCGCTCGTCGAGGGGGTTGCCGAGCGCCTGCTCGGGCGACAGGTAGTCGAGCGTGCCGACGATCATCCCTTCGCCTGTCTGGCGGTGCGACCGCGACGTGTCGCGGGCACCCTCGGAGAGAATCTTGCTGAGCCCGAAGTCGAGCACCTTCACGTGACCGTTGGGCGCGAGCATGAGGTTCGACGGCGTGATGTCCCGATGGAGGATGCGGCTCTGATGCGCCACTTTCAGGCCCTCGAGCGCCTGAATCGCGATGTCGAGACACTCCGGGATCGAGAGCCGCCGCCTGTCCATGATCTCGTCCAGGCCCTCGCCTTCGAGGTATTCGAGGACGAGATAGAGGGCGCCCGGAGGGAACCCCGGGTCGCGGGAGTCCGTCGTCGCGAGGTCGTGAATCGTGATCACGTTCGGGTGGTTGAGCGCGGCGACGGCACGCGCTTCGTTCATGAAACGCCCGCACATCTTCGCGTCGCTCTGGAGGGCGGCCGGAAGGATCTTGATCGCGACCTGGCGGCCCAGCGCGGTATCCGTCGCGAGGTAGACCTCTCCCATCCCGCCCCGGCCGAGCAGGCGGAGAATCTCGTACCGGCCGATGCTCTTGGGAAGTGGTTCCGCGGCCACCGCGCGGCAAGTATAGGGATACGGCGCCGGATCAGGCGGGCGGCGGTGCGGGCGGATCGAGCGTCAGGAGGATCGTCAGGATGTTCCCCTGATCGCGCGTCGCCGTCGGCAGGCCGGTGCGCTCGAAAACGCGCAGCATGCGCTCGTTGTTCTTCAGGACCTCGGCTTCGAAGACCGTGATTCCCCGCGCGCGCGCCAGCGCGGCGAGACGCCGGAAGAGAATGCCGCCCAGTCCGCGTCCCTGGACGTCGTCGGCCACCGTGAACGCGACTTCCGCGTGGCCCGGCCGGTCGGCGAGGCGCTCCCATCGGGCGACGCCCACGATGGCTCCCGCCGTCTCGGCGACGACGGCATAGCGCCTGTCGTAGTCGACGTGCGTGAGGTAAGCGGCTTTCCCCGTGTCCTTTTGGGGCACCGAGAAGAATCGGAAATAAAGGCTTTCGGGCGAGAGGCGGTCGTAGAGCGCGAGGAGGCCCGCCTCGTCGGCGCCCCGGATCGGGCGGAGATGCACCGCCGTGCCGTCCTTCAGGGCGACGTCCTCTTCGTCCCCGGCGGGGTAGGTCCCGCTCGTGCCGGTCGCGCCCCCGGGTTCTTCCCGAACCTCTCGAACCACCAAGGCCTCCAGGAGCCGTTGCGGCTCCCATGATTTCACGGAGCCGGTTTCGCGGAACTCGAGGAACCGGTCGCGCGTCCCGTCAGCGTCGCGAGGCGGCGGAGACGCGCGGCTCGTTCGGGCGAGAACGCATCGTTCGCGGCGCGCCAGTCCCAGTTCTGGCCCGCCCGTCCGGGCACGTTCATGCGGCCCTCGGCTCCGAGGTCGAGGATGTCCTGCATCGGCACGATCGCGCGCTCCGCGACGGAAGCGTAGGCCGCCCGGATGAGATCCCAGTTCGCGTTCTCGCCGGCAGTGCCGAGGTAGTCGCGGAATCGCGTCTTCGCGTCGTCGGGAAGAGCCGCGAACCACCCGCGGGCCGTGTCGTTGTCGTGCGTACCCGTGTAGACGACGCTGTTGGGAACGTGGCGATGCGGCAGGTGTTCGCTGTCGAGCTCGCCGAACGCGAACTGCAGCACCTTCATGCCCGGCAGGCCGAGCGTCTCGACGAGCCTCCTCACGTCGTCCGTGAGCAGGCCGAGGTCTTCGGCCACGAGCGCGACGTCTCCGAGCGCGTGCTGGATGGCCATGAAGAGCATGAGGCCCGGTCCGTTCACCCAGCGCCCCTCGCGCGCGGTCGCGGCGCCGGCAGGGACTTCCCAATATGCGGAAAAGCCCCGGAAATGGTCGAGGCGCACGGCGTCCGCGAGCCGGAGATTGAGACGAATCCGCTCGATCCACCAGTCGTATCCCTCGTCGGCGAGAACGTCCCAGCGGAAGAGGGGATGACCCCAGAGCTGGCCGTCCGCGCTGAAGTCGTCCGGCGGAACGCCCGCCACCGCGGTGGGCCGCCCGTCCTCCGCGAGGGCGAACAGCCGGCGCTGCGCCCAGACGTCGGCGCTGTCTCCCGCGACGTAGATGGGCAGGTCCCCGAGGATCGAGATGCCGCGCGCATTCGCGGCGGCTTTCACCCGCTGCCAGTGCCGGAAGAAGAGGAATTGCGCGTAGCCGTGAAAGGCGATCTCTTCGGCGAGCTCGGCCCGCGCCGCCGCGAGTGCCGCCTCCTCGCGGCGCGCGAGGGCCGGATCCCATTCGGTCCAGGGCCGCGCCTCGTTCCTCTCGCGAAGCGCGGCGAAGAGCGTCCAATCCGCGAGCCATGCGGACTGAGACGAGGCGTTCGTGAAGCGCGTGACCTCTCCGATGATCTTCCCGCCGAGTGAGCGCGCGTGGCGAAACGAGTCTTCGAGGAGGTGCCGGCGGAAGGGCACGACGCGCTCCCAGTCGACGCGGCCTTCGGGGAAATCCGGCGCGCCGTCGAGGGCGCCGGCCGGCAGGAGACCCTCCTCGACGAGCCACTCGGGCGAGATGAGGAGCGGATCGCCGGCGAACGCGGAGAGACCGTCATAGGGGGAATGGTGGGGACCGGTCGGACCCGGGGGCAGGACCTGCCAGAGCCTCAGCCCCGCCCGCGACGCCCAGTCGAGAAAGGCGTCGGCGGCCGGGCCCAGGTCTCCCACGCCGAATCGCGACGGCAGCGAGGTCGGGTGCAGGAGCACGCCGGCTTGGCGCGTGAGGCGGACCATTTGCAGATGCTACTCCCGCCCCTCGGGGTGCGAGAGTTCGGCCTCACCGGCCCATGCCGGCCTCGTGGTCGAGAATCCGCAGGGTCTTGCCGTAGATCGCCTCGACCTCCTCGCGCGTGTTCCCGATGGCGGTCATTCCGAGCTTGCCGTATTCCGAAAGCGCGCCGACGAGATGAAAGAGCACGCCCGACTCGGAGTTGTGGCTGTAGTGGAGGGAGTTGATCGTGACGATCTCGATGAGATCCTCGGGCAGGAGCCCGCGGAACGTGTCCGAGCGGAGGTTGTCCGTCGCGCGGTAGAACTTCGGCGAGCCGCGCGGGGAATAGAAGAGGCCCGTCTTTCCGTCGAGCTGCCCGCCCGTGAGGAACTGGAGCGCGAGGTACGGGTGCGTCGTCCCCCCCATGCGGAGGTTGATCTCGAGGGCCCAGGGCTTCCAGGGAAGAGCGTCGTCTTCCCGCGTCACGAGAAAGTCGACGCCGAACCTGCTCACGACGCCCTTCGCGGCGAGGACACTGCCGATGCGCATCGCCGCGCCGTGGATGAGCATCCGGTAGTCGTCCGCGGCCGGGAAGAGGCAGCCGAGGAAGACCTGACCGCTCGGACCGCCCAGGATCTGATCGTGCGTGGAGATCGGGATGACGTCGCCGTTCGGGTCGCCCCGGAGCTGGACGCTCGGGGACCTCTTGTGGGGCGCCTCGAGAAATTCCTCGGCGATGCCGCCCATCCTCCGGAACTTGGCGTGGTAGTCGTCCCAGGTCTCCCACGGCACCGAGAACTCGACGTTCGGCAGCGTTGCATGCACCCCTTCAGCGAGGAGGCCCGCCTCCGGGTAGCGGAAAACCGCGTTGCCTTCGCCCGAGAAGCTGTCGTTCAGCTTCACAACCGCCCGCCGAAGGGCGGGATTTCGCTCCTTGAGCGCGACGAGCGCCCCCTCGATGTCGGCATCGTCCCTCAGATCCTCGAAGCCGTCCGGCACCGGCACGCCGGCTTCCCGGAAGACCTTCCGGCCTCCGGACTTCGTCCCGAACGAGTTGAGGGCGGGGTCGACGCCGTTCAGCGGAATGCCGAGGAGCACGGCGAGCTTTCGCTCGAGCGGCGTCGAGTTGAAGACGGTCAGGTACGCGCGCGAGCGATCGGGGATGCCCTGCCGAATGCGCTCGATGAGGCGCGGCCGTTCCAGGATCTTCTCCGTGAGGGAACGGGGCGAGGCGTCGTGGGCGCAGAGGAGCGTGAGTCGGCTGCGCGCGTGGCTCGCCGGAATGCCGACCAGGAGCTGGAAGTAATACTCGAGGACGAGAGGATGAACGGGCTGGGAGGTCACGAAGACCACGCGAGCCCGCGGGTTGCGCAGCCGGATGAGGAGGAAAAGGAGCCTCTCCTCGTAAAAGCTGGCGCCGTCGAGCTTTTTCATTTCCGCCTGGTCCAGCGTGAGCGACGGCACGACGACCGAGGTGTGGGGCTGGTCGTCGCGTCCGGAAATCAGGTCCCAGACTTCGGCCAGGCGCGGTTTCAGGATCTCGAATTCGGCCAGCTCCTGCTCGAGCGTGAGGGCGGACGCGAATGGCGGTCGGGGGATCACGTTGGACCCATTCTAAAGGCCAGTCCCGAGGGCCCCGACCCGAGGCACGTTTCTTGAGTACGCAAGTTGGAATTCAGGGTGCGAAGCATGCCGAGACGCCGGGGATTCACGCTCATCGAGCTTCTGATCGTCGTGGCGATCATCGGCATCATCGCCGCCATCTCGATCGTGAGCATGTTCAACGCGATCCACCGCGCGAGGCAGAAACGTTCGATGGCCGACATGAAGACGATCGCGACCGCCCTCGAGGCCTATGCCACGGACCAGAACTTCTATCCGGCCGCGGCCGCGCTCGCGCTGCCGTCGGGGCTTTCGCTGCCCACCACCACGATCGGGGCGATCTCGGGTGCGATCCACCCGACCTACATTCGGGCCATCCCGCTCGCGGACGGATGGAACTCGTTCTTTCTGTACGGAGCGAACGCGTCGAAGACCGATTATGCCGTGTGCTCCGCGGGGGCGGACGGCATCCAGGAATCGAGTCCCATGGGCGGCTCGACGACGACTTTCAATTCCGACATCATCTTCGTGGACGGGACGTTCGTGCAGTTTCCGGAGGGAGTGCAGCGATGATCGAGGCCGACGCGGCCCGACAAACGGTGGCCCGATCTTCCCGCCTTCCCCGACAAAAATTCGTCATTGCGGGGCTGTTCTGGCCGGATTCCTGCCCGAACGAGCCCGATTCGGCCTCGCGGGAATGCGGCACGCGTCTTGAAAGCAGACTGGAGATTAGGAGGTTCATTTCATGAAGAAGAGGAACAGCAAGGGCTTCACTTTGATCGAGCTTTTGATCGTCGTCGCGATCATCGGCATCATCGTCGCGATCGCCATTCCCAACCTGCTGAACGCCATTCAGCGTGCCAAGCAGAAGAGGTCGATGGCCGACGCTCGCTCCGCCGGCACGGCGGCCGAGGCGTACGCAGTCGACTTCAACCACTACCCGGCGGCCGCGGGCTTCCCCACGGGTCTCGTCGCGCCCACGGCCACGATGGGCACCACATTCCAGGGTCAGGTCGTGCCGACCTACATCCGCGTCCTGCCCCTCGTGGACGGCTGGTCGTCGTTCTTCCTTTACGGCGGGGACGCCACGTTTCAGCAATACGCGATCGTGTCCAACGGCAAGGATGGCACGGGCGGGGGAATCTTCGTCGGTACCAGCCCGGAGACGACGAACTTCAACGACGACATCATCTTCTGTAACGGCCAGTTCATCCAGTATCCTCAGGGCGCGCAGAACTAACCGTCCCGCTGAGTCCCGATCCAAGAGCCCCTCACGGGGCTCTTTTCTTTTCCAGGTCTAGAATCGCTGGCGGTGCAAGGCCGTGGGACGACGGGACGGACGGCTCTCCTGGGCTGCGCCTTGGGGCTCGCGTTCGCGGCGGTCTTTCTGGCGCCGAGCGTGCTTCTGGACGGCGTTCCCGCGCGTGGAGACCTCGCCGATTTCTTCTGGCCGATGAAGGCGTACACGGCCGCACGCTGGGCCTCCGGCATGCCGCTCTGGAATCCCCTGTCGGGGTGTGGAGAGCCGTGGCTCGCTCAGCTCCAGACCGGCGTCCTGTACCCCGGGGACCTTCCGTTCCTGCTCCCAGGGACTTTGGGGCCGCTCCTGAGCATCGCTCTTCATCTCGCAGTCGCCTCGTCCGGAATGGCGGCCTGGCTCTTCGGCCTCGGCACGTCCCGTTGCGGGGCGCTCCTCGGAGCGGCGGTGTATGCGGGAGGCGGAGCGTTCCTGACGCTCGCGCTCGTATACAACAACTTCGAAACGGCGGCGTTTCTCCCCTGGCTGTTCGTCGCGGCGCGGCATGCGGCACGCGGCGGCTCGCCCGCCGGCCTCGCGGTCGTTTTCGCCCTTTCGTTCCTCGGGGGAGAGCCGGCCGTTGCGGTCGCGGGCGCGGCGGCTGCGACGCTCCTCGCGCTCATCACGCGGCGCGAGGAACCCGCCTCGGGGACCGTTGCAGGCAGGCCGTACAGGCGACTCGCGGGAGGGCTCCTCCTCGGCGCGGGTCTCGCGGCCGCCGCGGCGTTGCCGTTCTTCGACTACGTCGCATCCTCCGGCCGGCTCGCCGGCGGGACGCGCGCCGAGGCGCTCGCTCGCCCCGTCGGATCGTCGGATCTTCTCGATCTCGTCCTGCCGCCGCCGGACGCGCTGACGCGCCATCCGTTGCCGGGCCGGGGCGGTTACCTCGCGACGCTCGCGCTGTCCCCGCTCGTGCTCGTCCTCGCGGCGGGGGCCGGCGCGGGGCTCGCCGCGCGGCCGCGGCTGCTCGCCGGGCTCGCGCTCCTCGCGCTGCTCGGCCTCGTCCTCGCGGTCGGGGCGCCTGGCGGGCTTCTCCCGATCCTCTGGGATCTGGGAATCGTGCGGGGTGTCCGGTTCCCGGCGCGCTGGTTCGTCTTCACACAGCTCGCCCTCGCGGGTCTCGCTGGCGCCGGCCTCGACGGATGGAG
>JAMQPJ010000442.1 GCA_023717585.1 Thermoanaerobaculia bacterium | reverse complement strand
GGGAGAGGCTCACTCCTTCTCGATCCGGAAGTTCTACCCCGAGTCGAAAGTCGTCACGGCGAACTACAAAGGCCTCGCGGCGGTCTGCACGGGAGTCCTCTGCCTCACGGATGCGAGCAAGGGCGAGACGCTCACGTATCTCGACCGCGCGATAGAGAGCAACGGCCTCGTCGTGCGGTACGGCGAAGCGGTCAGCGCGATCCGCCCCCGCGACGGTTTCTTCCTCGTGGAGACCACGGCGGCGACCTATCGCTCGAAGACCTGCGCGGTCGCGATCGGCATCCTGGGCCGCCCCCGCAAGCCCGACTGGCCGATCCCCTCCGCGCTCAAGGCCCGGATCACGTTCGACATCACGTCCGTGACCCTCCGGAATCTCGACGTCCTCGTCGTGGGCGGCGGCGATTCGGCTTCCGAATACGTCCAGTACCTCGTCCAGGAGGGCTGCCGGGTCGTCCTCTCGTATCGCGGCAATTCCTTCGAACGCATGAACGACATCAACCGCGCCTCTCTCGACGCGCTCGAGGAGCAGGGCCGGGTCCTGGTGCTGCGCGGCACGAACGTGATCCGCGTCGAGAGCGCCGGGGGCCGCGCCCGCGTCCACCTCGCGGAGGACGGGGCCGGAAAGCCCGGGCCCGAGAGCTTCGACCACGTGGTCCTCGCGCTCGGCGGCACGACACCCGAGAACTTCCTCAAGACGATCGGCATCGACTTCGACGGCCAGACGCCCGTTCTGCGCGAGGGTTACGAGACCTCGATCCCCGGGCTTTTTCTCGTGGGTGACCTGACCGCGGGAAAGACGGGCGGCTCGATCATCTCCGCGTTCAACTCCGCGAACGAGGCGATGCGCGCCCTTTGCGAGGGCCATCTCGACTGCCCGATTCCGCCGCGGCCCAGGCCCTGACCCCGCGTTACCGCGATGAATCTCCGCTAGACTCGGCCGCGTGAAAAATCTGACGCCCCCGGCGAAAAAAGAGCGCACGACCGTCATCTCGGGGTCGGGCTTCTACGTGCCCCCCCAGGTCGTCACGAACGAGATGATGGGTCGCATCATGGACACGAACGACGACTGGATCGTGCCGCGGACCGGCATCAAGGAGCGGCGCTTCGTCGAGCCGGGAATCGGCTCGGCCGAGCTGGGCGCCCTCGCGGCGGAGGCCGCTCTCGCCGACGCGGGGCTCACGGCTGCCGACATCGACTTCGTCATCTTCGCGACGATGACGCCCGACCATTACTTTCCCGGAAACGGCGGCCTTCTCGCGCGGCGCCTCGGGATGAAGAACACGCACGCGCTCGACATCCGGATGCAGTGCGCCGGATTCCTCTCGGGCCTCCAGACGGCGGACGCTTTCATCCGCTCGGGCATGTACGACCGCGTTCTCCTCGTGGGCTCCGAGGTGCACAGCGGTCTCATGCCCTGGCCCGAGAGCGTGTGGGACGTGATGCTCGGAAAGTCGGCCGGGCCCTGCGACCCGTTCTGGTTCGAGCGGGCGACCGGCATGCGCGACCGCGCCGTGCTCTTCGGCGACGGCGCCGGCGCCATGGTCCTCGAGGCGAACGCCGCGGGCGACGGGCGCGGCCTGCTGGGTTTCGCGATGTACACGGACGGCGAGCACTGGGACAAGCTCTACGTGCCCGGCGGCGGCTGCAAGTCGCGCCCCTTCTTCACTCCGGAGATGTTCGACAACCTCGGCACGATTCCGATCGTCGAGGGGCGCCAGGTCTTCCGGCTCGCGGCGCAGCTCATGCCTGCGGCCGTCCTCGAGGTCCTCGCGGGCAGCGGCAGGACGCTCGCCGACATGGACCTCCTCCTCATGCATCAGGCGAACCTGCGCATCAACGAAGCCGCGCAGAAGGTGCTCGGCCTCCCGGACGACAAGGTGTTCAACAACATCCAGAACTACGGGAACACGACCGCCGCGACGCTTCCCATCGCGTTCCACGAGGCGAAAGTCGCGGGCAAGGTGAAACAGGGCTCCGTCGTCGTCTTCACCGCGCTCGGCGCGGGCCTCCACTGGGGGGCGGGGCTCGCCGTAGCATAGGATTACAGGGCAAAACGCCCCCATGAGTCAGGCAGAGCCTCGCGGTCGCGCGGCGTCTCCTGCGGGAAGGATGAAGGATGAGCGTCAGGGATGAGCTCGGAAACAACTGTGATTGGCTGGTGCGACTCCATCTGAGATCGTTGGGCACACCGCGGGTTCCGGAGTTCACGGCACTGCGAAACGCCCACTCGGTGTACGGGCAGTATGGGATCTGTATCAGGTTCGCCTCCGGCATGAGTCTCCCAGGCGGGGTGGACACGGGGACTCAGTGCCTCTCGCTGGCTGCCGTCGACGTCGGTTCATGCACGATGGCGCAGACCATGACGACGCAGCAGAGCGCGCTCTTCGGCTACGGCGGACGGCAGGGCGTCGGAGCCCAGGACATCCTGTGCTACTGGGTCGATCAGGTCGTCAGCGACGGCGGGGCGCTGGCGGGGTGCGCGTCACACCCATCCGCCCAGCCCGCGTGCGTCGTCTCTGCGCTCGGCTCGCCGTGGACCCTCGCACATGAAGTCGGGCACGTGCTCGGGCTGAGACATACGACAGGCTCGACGATGCTGATGAGTACCCCGACGAGCTCAATCACGGCGCGGCCTCCCTCCATCTCGGCCGCGGACCTCGCCACCGTCCGGGCGTCCCGGTGCTGCGTTCGATGCTGAGCGAGTGAAGGAGCCGGTCTTCTCGGGCCGTCAGCGGCGAGCTTCTCCCTGGTCGCGCCGGGCTTCGCGCCTTACGTGGCCTTTCCGACCTTCGCCGCGGCCCGCTTCATCAGGCGCGCCACCTCGACGGGCGCGCGGCGATGCGTGCCCGCGCCGATGAGATCCACGCCGTCGTGCGCCTCGACCGCGAACGTCACGTCGCGCTCGCCGACCGCGGTGACGACCGCCTTCGACGTCACCGTCGCGCCGACCGGCGTCGCCGCGAGGTGTGTGACGTTCACTTCGATGCCCACGGAAACCCAGCCCTCCGGCAGGTACGGCTGGATCGCTTCGGCGGCGGCCGTCTCCATGTGGAGGATGAGCATCAGGGTGCCGTAGACCTCCGGCATCCCCGGCACGAAGTGTCCGACCGTCTGCTCTTTCGTGACGACGTCGCGCCGCGTCGCCGTCGCGCCAACGGGAATCTCGAATTTCATTTCACCCTCCGCGCGGATTCTAGGCGCCGTTGGACAGGAGTTCGTTCACGCCGGCTGCAGGGCCACCGACGACCCCACCCACGTGAAGTCCTTGTTGAAGTCCACGCCGAGCATCTTCCCGCGCGACAGCCGGCACAGGTTCAGCCCGAGCGTCGGCGTCGCCTCGCCGTCGGGGCGGAAGAACATCATCCGGATCTCGACCTTCACGCCGCCGCCGTCCGTCGCGAGAAGGCACGGGTCGTAGGCGATCTTCTCCTGCAGGCACCAGGAGCCGCGCTCGCCCTCGGGGATCCGCTCGAGATCTCCCGGCGTCGGGTCCACGTTCACGCCGCCTCCCGCGAACGAGAAGAGCGGCTTCAGCACGTAGCGTTCCGTGAGGTCCCTCGGGACGGCCTCGACCTCGGAGAGGTACCGCGCCTTCGGGACCGTCTCGTGAGACAGGAACGGGAGCGAGTACTTGGACCACGTCCAGAACCAGTTCGGGTGCGGCACCCAGCGGACGTCGAGCTCCTCGCGGAAGTCGAAAGGCAGCGCCGCGTCCTTCTTGATGAGCTCGTCGAAGACGATACGGTTGTAGATGCGGCGGACCGGGATCCGGCGTCCGTCCTTCACGCGGAAGAGCCGCCTCCCCTCCTTCACGATCATCCGCGGGTCCAGGGCGTCCACCCCGAGGAGACGCCTGGTCGCGTGGAAGTCGATCGCGGTCTTCTGCTCTTCCGGCTCGAGGTCCAGAAGAACGACCTCATCGGGATCCGCGTCGCCGACGATCGTCCGGCGGAGGAGATCGAGGAGGCCGGCTCGCGACAAACCGGAGAAATACGGACTCCACGGGCCCTCCGGGAGGCCGTTCACGCGCGAGAGAGCATCGTTCCACGCGTCCGCCTGGAGCACTTCGAAGGCCGAAAGTGAAGGAAAGCCCTGCAGCTCGATGAGCCGCGGCGCGAGACGACCGTCTTTCTCCTTCACGATCGCGAAGTCCACCTGCGCGAGCGAGGGAAGCGCGTCCATC
>JAMQPJ010000437.1 GCA_023717585.1 Thermoanaerobaculia bacterium | reverse complement strand
CCGAGCGTCTGGACCGTGGCCGTGATGGGAATTCCGCTCGAGATCGCGCTGATCGTGGAGCCGGTATAGCGCGCGGCGCCCCCGTGCAGTCCCACGGCGAGGTCACCGGAGTAGACGCACGCCGCCGTCACGACGCCGCCGGGGCTCGTCAGCGCCGACCAGGTCCCGGAGGCGCGTTTGGCAACCCCGATTCCGGCCGCCCACACCTCTGTTCCGTCCGTCGCGAGAACCGAGGGGAACGTCAGGGCCGCGGGGAGCGTTTCAGCGGTCCAGGTTCCGTCGGCCCCGCGCTTCCACACCTTCTCGCCATCCGCCGCGAAGACGGCGTCGGCGACGACGATCGACGTGATCGTCCGCGCCGAGAGTCCGTCGAGCGTCCACGCGCCGGCCTCGAGCCGCCACACGCCGCGAGGGGTCGCCGCCCAGAGCGTCGTGCCGCTTGCCGCGAGCGCGGTCGCGTTCGCGCCCGGGAGCGTTTCGACGGGAAAGAAACTGAGACCCGCGTGGAGCGGAGCGGCAGCGAGAAACGCCGTGAGGAGCGTCACGGGGAGGACGCGTGGGAGCCAACCGATGCCGTCGATTCGTCGTCTCATGGGCGTGCCTTTCGCGCCCGCGGCGCCGTGGTCGAAGTGTACATTGGCACGGTCTGTGCGAACTTCATGCCGGTCGATTGCTTTCCATAAGGAGACGGGAATGAAACCAAAGGCTCTCGCAGGGATGAAACTCGCGGCCACCGCCCTCTTCGCGGGGTCGATCCTGGCGGCATGTGTCTCGACCCCGCCGCGCGGAGCCGTCTTCGTTCGGACGCGGCCCCCCGCGGTGAGGATCGAGGTGCGCGGCGTGGCCCCGGCCCCCGATCATCACTGGATCCCGGGCTATCACGCATGGCACGGGAGCGAGTACGTCTGGGTCCCGGGCCGCTGGGACCGCGCTCCTCGTCCGCGCGCGGTGTGGGTGAGCGGCCAGTGGAAGCACCACCGCGACGGCTGGTACTGGGTCGAAGGGCACTGGAAGTAATCTCCCGGCATTCTCTTCAATCCCGAGCCTCTTTTTACCGATCCCCGCTACGCCGGGTACGCCGCGGCGGCGGTGGCGGCTGTCGAGCGAGGCAGCGCCGCACCGATTTCCGAGGCTCTTCGGGAAGATTCTTCGAGTGGAAGAGAGGAAGTCGCGGCGTTCGCGATCTCGACGCAGGGTCTCTCCGCTCTCGCCAGCCGATGCGGGGACGTGCGGACGCTGCCGGGGGCGTTGTCCGACTTCCTGTTCGCAGAAAATCTCCACTCCGGAGCCCGCGCCAGACGCCTTCTCGAAACGCTCTCGGGATCGATCCGCGCGCTGCGCGCCGCGGGCGTGGAGGTCGTCGCGCTCAAGGGCGCGGCGCTCGCCTTCCTTCACTACCCGGACCCGGCGCTCAGGCCGATGGGGGATCTCGACCTGCTCCTCCGCGATCCGCGCGACCTCGCCCGCGCGACGGAGGCGCTCGCCGGCGCCGGCTGGCGGGCTCTCTTCGACACGCCGCGCCATCGCGTCTTCGCGCGCGATGACGAACGCGTCGCCCGGCCCGCGACGGAAGATCCGGAAAATCCGATCCGTCTCGAGATCCACACGTCGTTCCGGCTCCCGGTTCTCGGCCGCGTGTACGACGCGAGCGCGGAGCTGCGCGCGCAGGCGGAGGTGCGGGACCTCGGCGGGACGCCCGTCGCGATCGCGGCCGGGCCGGCGCTGCTCACACACCTTCTCTTCCATGCGGCCGAGGACTTCGCGGGAAACGGGATCCGGGGGATACAGGCACACGACTTCCGCCTCCTCGCGAGAGCGGGCGGCGCTCTTGCGCCGGAGATTTCTGCTGGGAGCGGGGAGCGGAAGACCGGCGCTGGCGCGCCGGAGATTTCTTCGAATGAAAGGGGGAACGCGAGCGCCCCGCTGCTTTTCGCTGCCGACGCTATTCAATTCCTCTTTCCGAACACCTTCGAAGAGATCTTTCTTTCGACTCTCTCCTCTTCCGTCCCTCCGGACCTTCGCCGACGCGCGGCAGCGCTTCCTGCGCTCCGCTACACGCGCCCCACGCGGGGCTGGACGCGCACTCTTCTGACGCTCATCGAAGGGCCGCTTCCGAAGGCGCGGTTCTTCGCCCGCACGGTCTTCCCGGGACTCGGCGAGGTGCGCGCGAACGCGGCGCCTGGCGCGTCGGGCCTCGCGCTCGCGGAAGTTTACGTCCGCGTTCTCGCGCGGCGCGTGACGAGGACATTCCGGGGCTGAATCAGCGCGAAGCCAGATGCGGCGGAGAAGGTCCATGCGCCAATGCCGTCTCCGGGGGGCATATCCGATACAAGTACAGGTCACTGCCCTTGTCGATGGCTCCCTCTCTTTTGTCGATCAGGACAACGCGGAAGGCCTTGTCGAGCTCGGGATCCACCCGGACCAGCTTCTGAGGTGAGCCCAGCGACACCATATGAACCGCGTTTGGACCCCGCTGCCGAAAGATCTCGCGAAACCCGGACGAGTAGCGTGCCTCGCTCTTCAAGGCCTCCGCGAGACTCCTGTCCCACAGGATGAAAGACAGTTCTCTCTGCATGTCGACGCAATAGACTGGCTTATCCGTGAAGGCCACGTAGGCATTCATGGTCCAGTAATCGGTCACAAGCCTCGAATCGGGCGGGACCTCCTTTATCAATTCCACGACCCTGAATAGGTTCGCAAACGGCAACTGGATGTCCTTCCAGGTCGAAAACATGCCTCCGACGACCTGAACGACCAACAGCGCATGAACGAGCACCGCCTGACCTCGGGTGAGACGAGGCTCCTCGGCGCAATAGAGCCAGAGGGCCAGTATGAAGCCGATGTAGATGAACCCTGAATACCGCGCAGTAAGCAAGGGAAACGTGGTTGCCGCGATGATGAAGCTCAGCCCTAGATTCGTGACGAACAAGACGAGGCTCGCCTTGTGTTTCCGAAGAACATAGAACGCCGAACCAAGGATCAGGACGACGACGAGCCGGTTGACGAGTCGGAAGATGGGGTAACTATTCCTCGCTTCCAAAAGAAACTGCGTATTCCAGAAGTGATAGTCCCACCACGCGGGCACGGGCAGGAAACACCTCAAAGGGGCCTGGCCGAATGCGACGACCTGTTGCGCACTCCACTTGTCGCGCCACGAGGCGATATTGAGAGCGCTGTCGGCCGGTGGAAAGATGAAATACACGGAAGGCAGAAGAACGAGCATGCCGAGGAGAGCGTGCCCAACAAGAGCGCCTGACTTCCGGCCCCGTTGACGCATCTTCAAGAGAAGGCAGAGGTGCAGGCTGCCGGCAAGCACGGCGGCCAAGAGGTGGGTATTGGACATGAGGAGGAGCAGGAGGTAGTAGGGGAATGTTCCCCCTCTGTCCTTCGTACCAAGGAGGACGCAGATGCCGCAGCCCAGGAGAACACCGATGGCGTAGTTCCGGCTGAGGATCGCGTATTCGAAGAGGAAGTAATAACCGAAGGGGACGAGGAGTCGGGCCACGGGCGGCAGCGGTGAGCGAAAGAGGATCAGAAATGCGACGCACGCGGCGATGGCCCAGTGAAGGACCTGGATGGAGGCCGCGTCGTGCGTGAGGCGCGAAAGAGGCCAAAGCAGAGCGTACCAACCCGGTGGATGACCTTCGTAGCGGCTGTTGTGAATGAGATCCGGAAAGGTGGCGCTGCCTTTCACGATGTTCCAGGTGTGGATCTCATCCCCCGACAATTCGTGGTGAATCATCGTGTAGCCGGAAACCAGGAGATAGATCGTGAACGTGATCGAAAGCGCGATGCGTGTGCGCAAGGCGCGCCCGGGAACCGACGGAGCTTCCATCAAGCGGTGTGGAGTTTAAGGACCTCGGCGTAGATACGCTCGAACCCGGACGCCGTGGCGTCCGCGTCGTGCGCGCGTGCCCAGGTCCGCGCCGCTTCCCCCATGGCGCGCCGCCGCGGCTCGTCTGCGAGCAGGGCGAGGATGCCGGCGGCGAGGGCGGCGTCGTCTCCGACCGGCACCGCGAGCGCGCGCTCGGGCGCGGAGCCCCCGAAGTCCCGGATGTGGCCGACGGCGGTTCCGACCGTCGGCAGGCCGCACGCCGCCGCCTCGAGGACGACGAGCGGGCCGGCCTCGTGCCTCGAGGAGTGGACGAGGAGGTCCGCGCGCCGGTAGAAGGGCAGGAGCGTGTCGAACGGCAGGAACCCGTGGAAGGTCACGTGCCGGGACAGGCCGAGCGCCGAGGCTTCGCGCGGGACCGCGCCGCCGAGCACGTCCTCGCCGACGACGTCGAGCTGCGCCGCCGGGAGAACGTCTACGACGCGGCGGAAGGCCCTGAGCGCCGTCGGGACGTCCTTGACTCGGTTCAGGCTGCCGACGAGGAGGAGCCGCGGCAAAGCGCCCTCCGGAAGAGGGTCAAGGAACGACTCCACGGGCACGCCGAGCGGGACGAGAGCCGCGTCGACCCCGTGCGCGCGCGCCGCCTCGAGCATCGGGGCGCTCGCCGCCGTGATGCGCGCGGCGCGCCGCAACGCGCGGGCGGTCTTGAGGCGCTCCCGGAAGTGCAGCTGGCCGCCGTAGCCGATGTCCTGGAGGGCGCTCAGCTCGCCGCCGGCGAGGCTCACGACGGCCGGGATCCCGAGCGCGCGCGCCGCGCGCGTGGCGAGGAAGCCGGGGTTGTTCGCCCAGAACGCGTGGATGAGGTCGAACGGCCCGTGCGCCTC
>JAMQPJ010000321.1 GCA_023717585.1 Thermoanaerobaculia bacterium | reverse complement strand
CTTGCTGAGAGACGAAGTCTCAAGAACCGGTGTCTATAATGCCCGACCTCTTCGTGACGTGCCGCCTTCGACCCACCGCAACGCTGCTCGCGGCCGTCGCCGCCGCGGGAACGGTCGCGTGCGCGTCGCCCCAGTCCAAAGACGCCGGCTGGAAGGCCCAGAATTCCTACGGGAGCGAGATGGCCCGCAAGGGCTTCTGGCGCGAAGCCCTGTTCCGCTACGAGAAGGCCGCCGCCCTCCAACCCGACAACCCCGAGGTCCAGAACAACCTCGGTGTCGCCTACGAGAGCATCGGGGAGACCTCTCGCGCCCTTTCGGCCTATAAGAAGGCACTCGAGCTCGCGCCCCAGGACGCCAAGATCAAGCGCAACTACGCCCGCTTCGCCGAGTACTACACCTCCGTGCAGCGGGCTTCCTCGCTGCCCGCCCCGTCCGCCCCTGCGCCCGCGGCCGCGCCCCAGGGCCCCGCGTTGCCGACGCCTCCGGCGCCCGCCCCGACTCCCGCGCCCGCTCCGACACCCGGGCCACCGGTCACGACACCCCCGGGGATCCCGAAATGACCCGACGCGACGCCGCGGTGGTCCTCGTCGCCTTCCTCTTCGTCCCGGCGTGCTCGAGCGGGACGAAGGAGGTCAAGCTCCGGCTTCCTCTCCGCCCGAAGCTCGCCGTCACGGGTCGCGAGCGCGTCTCGCTGGCGCCTTTTCTCGTCGCGTCGAAGCTCTCCGACAAGAAGGACGCTCCGCGCTACAAGGATCTCGACCTCGACGCCGAGTTCCGCCGCTACCTCGGCAAGCAGCTCGGCAAACGCACGAAGATGACGATCGTGACGATGCCCCAGGACGTCCGGCTTCCGTCGCAGAACCTGAAGGATCTCGGCGAAGTCGCGGAGTTCTGGCGCGGCGTGGGAACGAGGACGGGCGCCGACCTTCTTCTGACCGGCGTCGTCGACTTCCGCGTGGAGAACAAGTCGGGCTACCGCGCCGAGGAGTACCGCAGCCCCATCGACAACCGGATCTACTACCGGCAGGTACTCGTCGAGTCGACGGGATTCACGTTCGACGTGACGGTCGTCGCGATCGACGGGCATACGGGGCTGAAGCTCTTCCAGGAAAACTTCCGCGACACGAAGGAGAAGAACCGCCGGGCCACGGACGAGCTCGTGGGCCTCTTCGAGAACCTCTTCTCCCTCGAAAACCAGCTCCTCGGGCTCTTCGTGGTGCGCGAGCGGGAGGCGAACCGGTATGTCTTCGACTAGGAAGGTAAAAGCCTTCGCCGCGTGCGCCGGCCTCGCGCTCGCGCTCCTCCTGGCGCCCGAGGCGCGGCCCGCCGGGCAGAACAAGATCGTCTACGACAAGTTCGACTGGCAGATCTACCAGTCGACGCACTTCGACATGTATCACTATTCGCGCGAGCGACAGACGCTCCAGAAGGTCGTGTCGATGGCGGAGTCGGCCTACGACGAGTTGTCGCGCCGCCTCAACTACCAGATCCCGAAGCGGATCCCGATCATCTACTACGCGACGCACGCCGAGTTCGAGCAGAACAACATCATTCTCAACTTCATCCCGGAGGGCGTCGGCGCCTTCGCCGAACCCGCCCGCAACCGGATGGTTCTCCCGATCGACATGCCGGACGAGAAGCTCCAGGCGCTCGTCCAGCACGAGCTCACGCACGTTTTCCAGTACGAGATCCTGTTCGGCGGCCGGCTCGGGCGCGCGCTCACGGCGAACGTCCCGACCTGGGTCGTGGAGGGAATGGCGTCCTACTACGGAAACGACGAGGACGACAAGGACCGCATGTACCTCAGGGACGCGGTCAACCAGGACCTCATCCCGCCCATCACGAAAGTCAACATCGAGGGCTATCCCGCGTACCGCTACGGCCACGCCGTGTACGACTTCATGGAAGCCGAATGGGGCAAGGACGCCGTCCGGGATTTCGTCTTCGAGTACCGTTCCTTCCTCGGCCGCGACGTCGCCGTGGCGCTCCGGCGGGCGTTCGAGATCCAGCCGGACGACTTCGACCTCAAGTTCCGCCGGTACCTCCGTCGGAAGTACCTTCCGCTCCTCGCGGTCAAGGGAGAGGCCAGTGAATACGGGGAGCGCTTCCGCGTCGGCCCGTACGGCCGCGAGTCCTTCGAGATCGGGGCCGCGCCGTCCCCTTCCGGCGATTTCGTCGCGACGCTCACGACGGTCAAGGGCGACATCGACATCGCCCTCCTCTCCGTCCGGGACCGCAAGCTCTACAAGAACCTCTCGGCCGGCCACACGACGAAGTACGAGTACATCGTCGGCCAGTACCTCTCGACGGCCCCCGAAAGCGGGCGCGATCTCTCATTCGCGCCGGACGGCGACCGCATCGCCGCTTTCGGCCGGCAGGAGCGCGGCCGCAAGCTGCTCATCTTCTCGGCCCGCCGCGGCGGGCTCCTCGAGCGCATCTCCGTCGCCCCGGACGTGCCGCTGGCGCCCTCCTGGTCGCCGGACGGAAACGCCATCGTGTTCTCAGGCATCGAGGGGAACAGCCGCGACATCTTCCTGCTCGACCTGAAGACGCGCGCGGTGAGGAACTTCACGAACGACGCCGAATACGACGAGGCGCCCGTCTTTTCCCCCGACGGCAAGTGGATCTATCACTCGAAGATCGTCGGCGGCTTCTCGAAGATCGTGAGGTTCCCGGTCGAGGACCCCTCGAAGAACGAGCAGGTCACGTGGGGCGACAGCAACGACGAGGACCCGTCGTTCTCGCCGGACGGCAAGCGGATCTACTACGCATCCTCACGGGGCGGGATTTTCAACATCTACGGCCAGGATCTGGCCACGGGCGAGATCTCGCAGTACACGGACGTGATCGGCGCGGCGCTCGGACCGGCCGCGTTCACCGGTCCCGACGGCCAGGAGAAGATCGTCTTCTCCGGGTTCCAGGGCCTCCGCTTCCAGCTCTACGTCGCCGACGCGAAGAAGCCGTTCCGGAAACTCGACGAGCGTGCACTGCCGCCGGCGCCGGTGAAGACGGGGGGAACGGCGGGGTTCGTCCCGGCCGTCGAGGTCGCCGTGGACCCCGAGAAGCTCTCGCGCCCGAAGTTCAAGCTGTTCCTCGACAACGCACAGGTCCTCGCGGGCATCAACTCGGATCAGACCTTCGTCTCGCAGGTCGTCCTGTCGTTCTCGGACTACCTCGGTGACCACCGCTCGTTCTTCCAGTTCGACTCCGTTTCCACGTTCTCGAACTTCCGCATCGGCTATTTCAACATCGCGAGGCGGTTCCAGTGGGGCCTCCAGCTCTACGACGATCGGCAGTACTTCTACGGATACAACTACGAGACGGGCGATTACACGCGCGACCAGCGAATCTCGCGAGACACGGGGCTCTCGCTCGCCGGCTACTACCCGATCTCCCGATACACGCGCGTCGAGGCGAACATCGGCTTCTTGAGCCGCTCGCTCGACGTGCCCTTCGGGTTTTCGAACCAGGACGGGACCCAGACCGTCGTCTACGACCCGCGCACCGACAACGTGCCGACGGCAGGGGTCGGGTTCTCGTACGACACGACGCGCTACGCGAGCTTCGGTCCGCAGGGTGGCAAGCGGCTGGACCTGAACGTCCAGTACACGCCGTCCTTCAAGACCGGCGAGACCACTCTCTCGATCGACGTTTTCGCCGACGCCCGCCTCTATCTTCCGCTGTCGAGGAGGGTCCTCGTCGCGATGCGCGGTTTCGGTGCCTACTCGCGGGGAGCGGCGCCGTCCGTGTTTCCTTTCGGCGGCCTCGACACGCTCCGCGGCTACGACTATCGGAGCGTCATCGGGAACAACGTGTTCTACCTGAACACGGAGTTCCGGTTCCCGCTCGTCGACGTCCTCGCGACCCCGATTCTCCAGTTCGGCGGCGTACGTGGCCGGATCTTCGTCGACGTGGGCGCCGCCTGGCTCAAGGACCAGACGTTCCAGTTCATGGAGGACGGCCGCCTGAAGAACGGGCTTGCCTCTTTCGGCGGCGGGTTCAGCGTCTACTTCCTCGGCCTCCCGTGGAACGTGGACTGGGCGAAGCGGTGGGATTTCCGGTCCTCGCTGTCCGACTGGCAGACCACGTTCTACATCGGGGCGACTTTCTAAAAGGGGAACCCGGGGCTCGGGTTCCCCTTGCGGCTTCGCCGCAACCCCTCCGCGCCGGATTCCGCAGGGACCCTCGTGGTTTTGTGAGGGGCGTCACCGGGGGAAGCGTCCCGCGGAATGCAGGCTCATAATCCCTCCCCCGTGCGTGTTCGCGTCCTCGGAGCCCATGGCGGCTCCTCGCCCTCTCATCGTCAGACGTCGTTCCTCGTGAACGGGACGGTCTGTGTCGACGCCGGCGCCCTTACCGACGCGCTGACCTTGGAAGAGCAGGCGCGCGTCCGGGCCGTCCTCGTCACGCACGCACACATGGACCACGTCGCGTCGCTCCCCTTCCTGGTCGAAAACGTCTTCGGCCGAAACGCCTTGCCTCTCGAGATCGTGGCTCCGGAGCAGATCCTCGCCGCCCTCCGGAAGCACCTCTTCAACGACGCGCTGTGGCCCGACTTCTCGCGCCTGCCGAACGATCTCGTGCCCGCGGTGACGTTTCGTGAAGTCGCCCTCGGCGAGCCGTTCTCGGCCGGTGGGCTCGTCGCGACCGCCATTCCGGTGTCGCACGTCGTCCCGACCGTCGGCTACATCCTCGAGGAGGGCGGCACGAGCATCGTGTTCTCGGGCGACACGGGACCGACGGATGCGCTCTGGCGGGCGGCGCGCGCGCGCGCCGACGTCCAGGGGCTCTTCGTCGAGTGCTCGTTTCCGAATTCCCTGCAGCACCTCGCGGACGTTTCGAAGCACCTCACGCCCGCGACCCTCGGGTCCGAGATCGAGAAGTTCCCGCCCGCGGTCCCGATTCACCTTTACCACATGAAACCGCCGACGCTCCCGCGTCTCAGGTTCGACGTGGCGGAACTCGGGAACGCGCGCGTCTCGATCCTCGCGGACGGAGACGAGCTGGATTTCTAGCCCGGTCTCCCTTCGGCGCTTCCGTCTTCCCTCCCGAGCTCGAAGAGCTCGGACACGAGGTGGAAGACGAGCGTCTTGCGAACGGCTTCCCCGGGCCCCAGGGGAGGCACGTCGGAGAGGGTCGCCCGGATCGTGATCAAGGAGCCTCCCGGGGCCGCCACCACGCGTTCCTCCCGGCTCGACACGAGGAGGAGAGGAAGCGCGCCTTTGCCCACGCGGCCGCGGGCTTCCTCCGGGGCCACCGGGCTGAGGTGAGAGACGGACAACGTCGCGGGCTCGGGCGCTTCCGCAGGCGGCTTTTCGGGGAGTGAGATCCCCTCGAGGTCGAGCGCGAAGATCTTCTCGATCGCGGCGCGCTCGGAAGCAGGGAGCGGATACTCGAGCCGGCTCCAGGCATCGAGAATCGTCATCCGCCCCGCGCGCCAGAAGAGGACGCGGTCGTCGAGAATGCGCAGTGCGAAAGCCCCGCGCGGTTCGGGCTGTGGAGAAGCGTCGTGTGACGTCCCGGAGGTTTCTTCCAGTGGAAGAGGGGAAGGATTCGGCGCGACGTCGAGGCGGAGCAGCTCCGTCTCCACGCCGCGCGCTTCGCACCTGATGCGAACGCCGCCGTCTCCGGAGACGGTCGCGGAGAGCGTTCCCATACCCGTCGGGATCTCCCGCGCCGCCGGAGAGAGCGGCACGAGCGCGGGCAGCGGAAATCCCGCGTCGGCAAGGATGCGTCGGCCGTCGATCGTTGCGATCACGCCGCGGTGCGCTCTCGCCTTCCTCACTTTCAAAGAAGATCCACCGAGTCCCTGGCCGCGGCGTGGCTCGTCGGGCAAGGGTGCGTCGTCCTCCCAGGGCCGCTGGCACGTGCCTTCGGAGGTCGTCACCTCGAACCCGCAGGTTTTCGCCAGCCAGGCGAAGGCGAGCGCACGCTCCTCCCCGACCAGGCCCCTCTCCTCGTCGTCCCATTCCGCGAAGAACGCTTCCGCGTCGAAAGCCCCGGGATTCCCCGCCGGGCGCGTCAGCGTCTCGCTCGCGACGCGGCGCTGAAAGCGCAGGTAGAGATCTTCGAAAAAGCGCGCGCCGGCCGCCCGTCTCTCCAGAGAGAGCGCTTCGAGGACCGCGTCGAGGCGCGCCAAGTCCCGAGCGTCGGTCATCGAGAAGCCCGCGCTCAGGAACCGCGCCGCAGGGCGGAGGCGAGGCCGCGCTGGCCGATCTCGGAAAACCAGGAGGCGACGAAGGCCTTTCGCCCCTCGGGGAGTACGGCCCGCGCCTTTTCGTACGCCGTGCCCCTGAGATCGCGCTTGATCGCCGTGTACACCTCGCTCGAGGCGCTGCCGAGCTGCTCCGCGAAGTTCACGGCCTCCTCGAGGAGCCGGCCCCTGGGAACGATCCTGTCGATCGCGCCGAGCTCGCGGGCCTCGCGGAACGGCATCGTCTCCCCGAGGAGCGCCCAGCGCGTGAGCGTCTGCTCGCCGACCGTGCTGCGCGCCGCTTCCAGCAAGTGGCGCGGCATGTGGATCCCGAGGCGCACCCCCGGCAAGCCTATCGTGCCGGGTCCTTCGGCCGCGAAACGGAAGTCCGCTGTGGCCGCCAGAAGGGCGCCGCCGGCGACCGCATGCCCCGTCAGCGCCGCGATGAGCGGCTTGCCCAGCAGGAAAAGGTCGAAGAAGAGCGCGTCGAACGTGTGGACGAACCGGGCGAAATCCTCCCGGCCGGCCCGCGCCAGCAGCCTCAGGTCGAACCCGCCGCAGAAGATCTTCGGCGAGCGGGACGTCAGGACGACGCCGCGCACGGCCGGGTCCTCCTGTGCCCGGAGCGCGGCGCCGTGCAGGGCGGCGGCGAACTCCGTCGACATGGCGTTCGCCTTGCCCCGGCCCATCGCAAGGATCCTCACGCCGCCCCGGTCCTCCACGAGGAGGTCGGCCGGTTCATCGATCGTGACGGCGTGTGCGCTCAAGCCGGAGATTTTCTCATGCGGAGGCTCGCCCGGAGAGAAACACCGTCAGCACCCTGGAGTCGCGCGTCAGCTCGGGATGGAACGTCGCCGCCGTGACGTTGCCCCTGCGCACGAGCACCGGGTCGCCGTTCCGCCGCGCGAGCACCTCGACGCCTTCGTCGACGGCGGAGATCCTCGGGGCGCGGATGAAGACGGCTTCGAGCGGCTCCTCGCCGAGCACGGCGCGAGAGATGTCCGTCAGCCGCACGACCGCCGAATCCAGCTGCCGGCCGTACGCGTTCCTCACGACCGTCATCGGGAGGAGGCCGAAGCCCGGCGCCCGCGGCCCCTCCACGTCCCGGGCCAGGAGAATTGCTCCCGCGCAGGTGCCGAGGACCGGATCGCCGCGGTCCGCGACGGCGCGGATCGCGCCCTCGATTCCGGTCCCTTCCATGAGGAGGCGCATCGCCGTCGACTCGCCGCCGGGAATCACGAGGCCGGTCGAAGCGAGGATCTCGTCCCTCGAACGCACGTCGTGCGCGCCGACGCCCGCGCGTTGCAGGGCCTTCCGGTGCGCCTCGAAGTCGCCCTGAAGGGCGAGGACGCCGATCAAGCGACTACCAGCCTCGCGTCTGGAGCAGCTCGGCCTCCGAGAGCTTCGCGGCCTCGATGCCCTTCATGCCTTCGCCGAGACCCTCCGACGCCTTCGCGATCCGCGCCGGATCCTGGAAATGCGTCGTCGCTTCCACGATCGCGCGCGCGCGCCTGGCCGGGTCCGACGACTTGAAGATGCCGGAGCCCACGAAGACCGCCTCGGCCCCGAGCATGCGGCAGAGGGCCGCGTCGGCGGGCGTCGCGACGCCGCCGGCCGCGAAGTTCGGGACCGGGAGGCGCCCGTTCTCCGCCACCCACACGACGAGCTCGAACGGGGCCCCGAGGTTTTTCGCGGCGGCCATCCATTCGTCTTTCGTCAGGAGCGTGAGCGCCTTGATCTGGCGCGTGACCTCGCGCAGGTGCCTGACGGCGTGAACGATGTCGCCCGTGCCCGCCTCGCCTTTCGTGCGGATCATCGCGGCCCCTTCGCCGATTCGCCGGAGAGCCTCGCCGAGGTTGCGGCAGCCGCACACGAAGGGCACCTTGAAGTCGTGCTTGTAGACGTGATTTTCCTCGTCCGCGGGGGTCAGGACCTCCGACTCGTCGACGAAGTCGACTTCGAGCGCCTCGAGCACGCGTGCCTCGGCAAGGTGGCCGATGCGGCATTTGGCCATCACGGGGATCGACACCGCTGCTTCGATCTCGCGGATCTTCGAGACCGGCGACATGCGCGCGACGCCGCCGTCCCGGCGGATGTCGGACGGCACGCGCTCGAGCGCCATGACCGCGACGGCGCCGGCGTCCTCGGCGATCTTCGCCTGGTCGGCGTCGACGACGTCCATGATGACGCCGCCCTTGAGCATTTCGGCGAGACCGACTTTCACGCGAAATGCGTCGGTCGCGAAGGGTGAGGTGAACGGGAAGTCGCTGCTGGTCGTCATGTTGAGAACCCTTTCGGGGATTCAGGATCCCCTTCCGGAAATTGGCTCAGATCTGGATCAGCGCGGCCTCGGCCGCATCCCTGGTCTCGCGCGCCGGAGCCTTCTGCCGCCGCGCAGCCTGCCGGGCCAGGTCGCGCGCCGCCGCGCCGGCGATCTCGAGGGCTTTCTCGAGGTCCGAAGCGGACCCGCGCGCGACGGAGATCCGGATTGCGGATACGTCCGCCTGGTCGTGCTGGAAGTCGGCGCCCGCCGAGAGGAGCACCCCGTTCTCGCGCGCCGCAGCGGCGAGGGCGCGGCCCGAGACGCCGGGCGGAAGCTCCGCCCAGAGGACGTATCCCCCGGACGGCTTCTGGGCGCGCGTCCCGATCGGAAAGCGGTTCAGGATCGTGCGATGCGCGAGGGCGAGGCGGCTCTTCAGCCTGTTCCGCATGCGCACGAGATGCCGTTCGTAGTCGCCCCGGACGAGGAACAGGTTCAGGGCCGCCTGCAGGACGGGAGGGGAGGTCAGCTCACCGACGCGCTTGAGCGCGGCGAGCCGATGGACGAACTCCCTGGGGCCCGCGATCCAGCCGACGCGCACGCCCGGGAAGAGCGCTTTCGAGATCGTGCCGAGGTGGATCACGTGCCCCGGCGCGAACGCCGCGAAGGGCGGCGGCAGCTCGCCCTCGACGAGGAGGTCCGCGTCGAACGCGTCCTCGACGAGAAGGACGCCGGCGGCCGCCGCGAGCCGCGCGATCTCCGCCCGCCGCGACGGGGAAAACAGGAGACCCGTCGGATTCTGGAAGTCGGGGCTCGTGTAGACGAACTTCGGCTTCTCGAGAAGCGCCCGCTCGAAGGCGGCCGGCGAGAGCCCCTCGCCGTCGAGCGGGACGCCGAGGAGGCGCGCCCGATGCGCGCGGAAGAGCGAGAGAGCCCCCGCGTACGACGGCGTCTCGACGACGACAGGGTCGCCCGGATCCACGAGCGCGCGCGTGATGAGGTCGAGCCCCTGCTGCGCCCCGTTCACGATGAGGAGCGCGTCCG
>JAMQPJ010000264.1 GCA_023717585.1 Thermoanaerobaculia bacterium | reverse complement strand
CTGGCCGGGGCGGGGAGGAATGCCTCCGCGCGGGCGCGAGGCGACCGACGCTTCGTGCCGGCCCCTTCTCTCGGCCTTCTCCCGCGCGCGCGCGCGCTCATCGGCCTTGCGCGCGCGGATGGCCGCGATGCGCTCCTGGAGCGGAACCTCGAGGCGCTCGGTCGGACGCGTCGTGTAGTCGAACTCGGGAACCGTCACGCGGGGGAGGCGCTTTCCGATCGCGCGCTCGATCTGGCGGAGATCGCTTTCCTCGTCGGGCGCGACGAACGTGAAGGCGTCCCCCTTCAGCTCGGCGCGGGCCGTGCGGCCGACGCGGTGGATGTAGTCCTCGGGGACGTGCGGGACGTCGAAGTTCACGACGTGGGAGAGGGCCTCGACGTCGATGCCGCGCGCCGCGATGTCCGTGGCGACGAGGACCTTGAACCTGCCGTCCTTGAACGCGGCGAGCGCCTGCGTGCGCTGCGCCTGGCTGCGGTTGCCGTGAATGCGCTCGCACGAAACGCCGTTCCGTGTGAGCTGGTCGGCGAGGCGGTTCGCGCGGTGCTTCGTGCGCGTGAAGGTGAGGACGCTCTTGAAGTCGCCGCGCTTGAGCAGCGAGAGAAGCAGCGCGAACTTCAGGTCCTGCGGAACGGGGTAGACCGCATGCGTGATGCCGACGGCGGGCAGCGCCTGCCGCTCGACGTTGACCGTGACCGGGTTCTTCAGCATCTCCCTCGTGAGCTGCGCGATCGGCGGCGGCATCGTCGCCGAGAAGAACAGCGTCTGGCGGTTCTGGGGAAGGTGCCGGAGCACGCGGCGGATGTCGGGCAGGAAGCCCATGTCGAGCATCCGGTCCGCCTCGTCGAGGACGAGGATCTCGAGGCCGGACAGCTTCGCGTAGCCGAATCGGAAATGGTCGAGGAGGCGTCCGGGCGTCGCGACGATCACGTCGACGCCGCTCCGGAACGCGTGCTCCTGGGGGCCCATCCCGACGCCGCCGAAGACGGCCGCGCCGGAAAGCGGCGTGTGGATCGCGAGCGCCTTGAGGTGCTCGTCGATCTGCGCCGCCAGCTCGCGCGTGGGCGTGAGGACGAGCGCGCGCGTCGTGCCGCGGGGCTTCGCCATGAAGCGGTGAAGGATCGGGAGGACGAAGGCGGCGGTCTTGCCGCTGCCCGTCATCGCGCAGGCGAGGACGTCCCTTCCCTCCATCGCGGGCGGAATGGAGTCGTTCTGGATGGGCGTGGGCCTCGTGAAACCCATTTCCTTGACGCCGCGGAGAAGGTCGGGATGGAGGCGGAACGAGGAGAAAGGCATGAGAGAGGAATCGCTTTCCGGGGCGGCCCCGCGCTTGACGCACGTCCGTCCCGTGGGATCTCCGGCGGGGCGGGAGCGATGGATCGCCGGTGGGGCCATCGCACGGATCAGGGCAGCCGATTCCTGAAGATGAAGTCGACGCCGGGTCCAGTTGGGTTCGGGGCCGGGACGCAAGCATGCGCCCGTCAGCCGGACGTCAGAGTCTCATGGAGGCCGCGATTCGTCAAACGCCGTCCAGCGCGACGCGCCGCGCGTACCAGCCCGCGTCGACGCGCGGCTGCGGCACCGGAGCGTCGGCGCGCGCGTCGAGGAGCGCCTCGGCGGCGCGCCCGGGCTCGAACCGCGCGCGGAAGAAACCCCAGTTCTCCCGCGACCCGCCCGCCTGCATGACGTCCGCGCCCGCCGAATCCTCGCCGTTCACGCGGACGACGACGCGCCCGACCGGTTGCGTCCCTCCCCAGACGAGGCCCTCGGCCGTGAACGCGCGGCCCGCGCGCGTCATGCGCGTGATCACGGCCGCGCAGGCGACAGTCGCGGGCCGGAAGTCGCGCGCCTGCTCGGGCACGCCGTCCTGGTGGGTGCGCGAGGCGTACTCGGCCATCTGCGGTGTCGCGGGTGCGTCCGGCGGGACGAGGACGATCGAGCGCACCCACTTGATCGCGCAGCAGCCGTACCAGCCGGGGACGACGAGGCGGACGGGCGCGCCGTGCGCCCGCGAGAGCGGTGCGCCACCGAGAGAGGTTGCGAGGAACGCGCCCGCGCCGAGGAGATCCGAAGCGCGGAAGATCCAGCTCGTGGAGCCGGGCCCGTCCGCGGGGAACCGCCCGACCCCCGCGACCTCGACGAGCGCGGTCGCGGCGATGGCGCCCAGGAGATCCGCGAGGGGGACGCCGGCGAACCGCGCGCGAGAGAGCATGCCGAAGCCGGCCTGCCGGAAATTGCCCGCACACTCCAGCGTGACAGGCCCGCGGTCGCTTGCCGCGCGGCGGAGGGCGTCGTGCGCCACGGAGCGGCCGCCCGGCAGACGCAGATCGCCGGCGGGTGGCGCCTC
>JAMQPJ010000263.1 GCA_023717585.1 Thermoanaerobaculia bacterium | reverse complement strand
GGCCGCGATCGCCGTCGGCGAGCGGACGCAGCGGGTGAGGCTCGCCCGCTCCCTCGCCGGCGCCGCGGCTGTCCTCGTCCCGGTCGTGGGCTGGCTCGCTCTTCGGTCCGCCGGCCCGCCGGTCTACATGACGGCCTCGATGGCCGTCTTCGTCCTCTCGCTCGGTCTCTTCGGAGGCATCGCGTGGGCCCGCGCCGCACGCTACCGGCTCGGGGACGAGGCCCGCGCGCGGGAAGACGAAGCGGCCAGCCGGCGCAAGGCAGTGGAGCTGCGAAAGCGGCTTTCCGATCTGCGTCTTCGACTCGACCGGCTCGCGCGAGCGGCGGGGTATCGCGACACGTCGTCGATGCTCAAGGCCCACCGCCGTGCGCGGGGCGCCGAGGAGCCTCGGCGCCTCGTCGTCGCCCTGACGGCGCGCCGCGACGATGCGAAGGAGCGCCTGCGTTCGCTCGATGAATCCCTCCGCCCGCACCGCGCGCATCTCGCGCTTCCCGAGGGACTGCCGGCTCCCGTGGAGGCCGAACGCGCGCTGGGATTCCTGGCGGATCTCGCGCGGGCCCGGCAGGACGCACGCACGCGCGAGGAGGTCCTCGCCCGCGAGGCGGAGCGCCTCGACCACGAGGAGGCGGAACTCCGCGAAATCGAACGGAGGCTCTGGGACGCGCTGGGCAGGACGGGAGTCCCCGGTTCTCTCCCTCTGGCCGAAGGGTTGCTCGCCGTGGAGGCAGGCCGGCGCAAGGCCGCGCGCTTCCGCAGGCTGCTCGACCACGAGCTTCCGGCGCGGCGCGAAGGCGGAGGCGAGGGGGAAGAGGCGGAGCTCGCGTCCCGCCTGGCCAGTCTCGAGGACGAAAGCGCCCGGCGCGCCGCGTCACTGGGAGTCGATCCGCGGGCGCTTGCGATTCCGGAGACGCCCGAATCGGCGCGCCGGGCGGCCGACGCCGCGCGCACGACGGCGGCGGCCGCCGAAAAGGCGCGCGTGGCGGCCGAGCGCGAGCTCGCGGATGCCGCGCGCGAAGGGGGCGAGATGGCCCGCGCCGTCGGGGAGGATCTCGCGGCCGCCGAGGCGTCCCTCGCTCGCGCGACCCTGTTTCGGGACGCGCTCGACCTCGCCCGCACCACGCTGGCGGCCGCGGCCTCTTCCGTGTACGGCGATTTCCGCCGTGGGCTGCAGACGGCCTCAAAGGAGATTCTCGCAACATGGCGGACGCCCTACGAGGCGCTGGAGTTCGACGACGATCTCTCTCTCTCGGCGCTCCTGCGCGGGGGACGCGTAGCGACGAAAGGCGAGATCCAGTGGGGCCTCTCGACGGGCGCGCGCGAGCAGCTGCACCTGACGGCGCGTCTCGCGGCCCTCCGGTACCTCGGCACGGGGGTGGCGGGCGTGCCGCTTCTCCTCGACGACCCGCTTGCCGGCGCGGACGACGAGCGCTTTCTGGCCGTGATGCGTTTCCTCGCCACGGACGTCCTCGGCGAGCGCCCGGTGCTCGTCGTGTCGTGTCACGGCTGGCGGCACGAGCGGCTCCTGGCGGCGCTCCCGCCCGACGTCGTGCAGAGGCTGGCGCGCGTCTCGCTGACCCCCTATTCCTCGCGGCCGTCACCCCCGCGTCTGCCGGGTCCCGGGGAGTGAGGGTTCTGCTAAACTCCGCCGGTTCGCCCGGGAGTTGCCGGGCGCATCCCGCGGTATCCCTGACGAACGGGTGGCTCTCGCCGCTTTCCGGACGGGCCCGCGCCCGGAGGTTGCGTTCGTGAACAAGCCCACCGGATGGCGCGTCGGCGTGACGTTGGCCGTCCTTCTCGGTTCGGTCGGTGCGTACTGGTGGCGGGGCCACGAGGCGCTGAAGAAGTCCCCGACGGCTCCACCCAACCCGACGATCTCGGACGTCATGAAGAACGGTCTCAAGCTGGGGTTGGACCTGCGCGGCGGCATCCACCTCGTCATGCAGGTGAAGACGACCGACGCACTGCGCGTCGAGGCTCAGGACACGCTCGAGCGGCTGAAAGACGAAGGCGGCAAGCGCGGTGTGGCCGTGATCCCCGCCGGTCTCGCGGACGGCACGGGCTTCGGGCTCAGGCTCGACGAGAAAACGGACGCCGCAAAGCTCAAGGAACTCGTCACGGCGGTTCTTCCGCCGAATGCGTGGTCCATCGACCAGCGAGGGCGGGAATGGAGGATCTCCTTCAAGGACTCCGAGCGGATCACGATCGAAGACCAGGCGACGCGCCAGGCCGTCGAGACGATCCGTAATCGCGTCGACGCTCTCGGCGTCGCCGAGCCCGTCATCCAGCGGCAGGGCACCGACCGCATCGT
>JAMQPJ010000236.1 GCA_023717585.1 Thermoanaerobaculia bacterium | reverse complement strand
TTCGCGGACATCGCCGAGCAGGTCATGCCGGCCATCGTTTCCGTGACCGCGACCGACATCATCAAGGCCGACAAGGGCCGGCGCCGTTCGTTCCACAACTTCGGCAACGGGGACGGGCAGGACCCGTTCGAGTTCTTCTTCGGACCCGATGGCGGCCAGCGGGGCAGAGGCGCGCCGGACGACGAAGACCAGAAGCAGCTCTCGGGCGGCACGGGCTTCCTCATCGAGAGCGACGGCTACATCCTCACGAACAACCACGTGATCGAAGGCGCGGAAAAAATCGAGGTCAAGGTCGGCGACCGGGACGACTACACGGCGAAAGTGGTGGGCCGCGATCCGGCAACGGACCTCGCGCTCCTGAAGATCGAAGGCGCGACGCCGTTCCCCGTCGTGAAGCTCGGGGACTCGGATCGCATCCGCGTCGGCGACTGGGTCATGGCGATCGGCGACCCCCTGAAGTTCGACAAGTCCGTGACCGTGGGCGTCGTGTCCGGCAAGGGCCGCTACGCGGGACTCTCCCGGGCGACCGCGAACTTCGAGAGCCTCCTGCAGACCGACGCCGCGATCAACTTCGGCAATTCGGGGGGGCCTCTCGTGAACGTGGCGGGAGAAGTGGTGGGCATCAACACGGCCATCTCGAGCCGCGCGCAGAACATCGGGTTCGCGGTGCCCGTGAACATGGCCAAGCGCCTTCTGCCGCAGCTCAAGAAGGGCAGGATCGTGCGCGGCTTCCTTGGCGTTTCGATCGACTCGATCGACAAGAAGTGGCAGGAGGCCTACGACCTGAAAGCGCCGGAGGGCGCCCTCGTGACGTCGGTCGAGACCGGGAAGCCCGCCGAAAAGGCCGGGCTGAAGCGGGAGGACATCATCACGAAGGTCGACGACGTCGTCGTGAGGACGAACCGCGACCTCATCGACTACGTTTCGGGCAAGGGCCCTGGCGCGAAGGTGACGATCGGGTTCCTGAGAGACGGCAAGGAAAAAACCGCCGTCGCGACCCTCGAGGAACGCCCGGAGACCGGCGAGCGCCCGGCGAGGGAGGAAGACGACTCGAAGGCCGGAAGCAAGCAGAAGATGCTGGGCCTCGAGCTCGACGACCTCACGCCGCAGGCGCGCCGGGCCTACGGCATCGACCGCGAGCTCCTGAAGGGTGTCGTCATCACGCACGTGAAGCCCGTGTCGCCGGCCGGTGACGCGAATCTCGCCGAAGGGGACGTGATTCTCGAAGTGAACGGAGCGGCCGTGGGTTCAGTGGGGGAGCTGCAGGCGCAGATGAGGAAGGCGCCGAAGGGCAAGTACATCCGCCTCTACGTTCAGCGTGGCGGCGGACGGGGCCCGGCGCAGCGGTTCCTGGCGGCCGTGAAACCTGAGTGATCGATCGGGACCGGCGGGCGTGATCGCCCCCCGGTTCCCCGCCGCCCTCGTCTTCGCTTCGGCGGTCGCCGCCGCGGAGATTTCCGTCGGCTGCGCTCCTCCCCCGGATCGCCGTGAGGCGGCGGTTCCGGCGGTGGCGGCCACGACGCCGGCCACGACGCCGGCCACGACGCCGGCCACGACCATGGCGACCCCTTCGGCGTCTTCGGGGGACGTTTTCAGATCGGAGATCCGGCCGATCCTCGCCGCCCGATGCGCGCCGTGTCACGAACCGGGAGGAAAGCTCTACGCGAAGCTGCCGTTCGACGACCCGGCGGTCCTCGCGTCGCATGTGCCCGGCGTGACGAAGCGCCTCAAGGGCGACGACCGGAAGGCCTTCGAGCGGTGGATCGCGATGGCGCCGGGTGCGCCGATGACGCGTTAGCTCGACGCGATCGCGGCGGGAGCGAGAGGGCCTGAAGGGCCGCGAGACGGGGGTCGAGCGCTGAGGGCATACGCCCGTACACCTCGTTGAGCGCGGCGGTCACGGCATCGTCCATGTCAAGCCGAATTCGCAACGATCAGCTCGACGCGATCGAGGCATCGAGCGTAGTTGCGGAAGCGGCCGGGGACGATGCGAGGCCGTGATCGGCTTTCTTCTCTTTCGAAGAATCTCTGTCTTCTTGCCTCGAAAAATCGAATCGATTTGCCCGGAGGACCCTGCCGGTCTCGTCGCGCACGACGCGCTCGTAGAAGGCGTCGCGCTCGAAGGGCTCGCGGCCCGCGCCGCGGATCATCCGTTCCATCTCGGCGCGCGAAAGACCGGACTCGGTCTTCGCGCCCGCGGCGTGCGTGATGGTCTCTTCCGTCACCGTGCCCACGAGGTCGTCCGCCCCGAAGTGGAGCGCCACGGGCGCCAGCTTTTCGCCGATCTGGACCCAGTAGGCCTTGACGTGATCCACATTGTCGAGCATGAGGCGCGCGACCGCGATGACCTTCAGGTCCGTGAGGCCCGTCGCCGCGGGAACGTCGGGAAGCTGCGTCTCCCCGGGATGGAACGCGAGCGGAATGAACCCGAGGAAGCCGCCCGTGACGTCCTGAAGCTCGCGAATCCGCACGAGGTGGTCCACCCGGTCCTCGATCGTCTCGACGCTGCCGTAGAGCATCGTGACGTGCGTCCGGACACCGTTCTCGTGGCAGAGCTTCGCGACCTCGAGCCAGCGCTCACCGGAGATCTTGTCGCGGCAGATGACGTCGCGAACCCTCTTCTCGAAGATCTCGGCGCCGCCGCCGGGGCAGGAGTCCATCCCGGCGGCCTTGAGGTCTCCGATCACCGTGCCGACGTCCTTCTTTGCGATTCGGGCGATCCAGTCGATCTCGACCATCGTCCAGGCTTTCAGATGAACACCGGGGAAACGAACCTTCAGCGCGCGGAGGAGATCGAGATACCAGGAGTAGGGGAGAGACGGGTGGAGCCCGCCGACGATGTGAAGCTCCGTGATCCCGTCGTGCCAGCCGGCGGCAGACTCCGCGACGGCCTCCTCGATCGACATCGTGTAGCCGCCGGCCACGCCCGGCTTCCGCGCCCAGGCGCACAGCGCGCAGTCCACCCAGCAGAGGTTCGTGGGATTCAGGTAGCGGTTGACGTTGTAATAGGCCGTGTTGCCGTGCTTTTTCTCGCGGACGAAGTTCGCGAGCGCGCCGACGCCGAGGACGTCCGGCGACCCGAACAGCGCGACCCCGTCCTCGAACGAGAGGCGCCGGCCTTCGGCGACCTTCCCGGCGATCGGGCGGAGGGGCGATCCGGCGAAGCGCTCGAAGAGGCCGCTCAATCCGGCATGTCGCCCGTCGAGATCGGGCGCGAGATGACCGGCGGGGCCTGTTGCTCATCGACCGCTCTGGGGTTCAGCTCGTCGTACCGGCCCGTGTAGCGGGCGTAGCAGGAGAGGCAGTAGCGCGAGTCGGGCGTGAACGCGAAGTCCGAGACGGTGCCCGAGGCGAGCAGTTCGTCGCAGGTTTCGCCGCAGGCGTCGCAGGTGCCTTTGAGGCGGAGGCGTTTCCAGACGGGTCCTGACATGCGACGGATCTTACCCGGCTGGGCGGGGCCGCGGAAAACGCAGGACGAGCAGGCCCGCCGCCGCGATCGCGGCGATCGCGGCCCCGGTCAGGAACGCCGTTCGGGAGCCGGCGTGCTGCCACAGGAAGCCGAAGCCCACGCTCGCGGGCAGGGCGGCGAAGCCCGTGAGACCGTTCATCCAGCCGAACGCGCGGCCCCTCGCCTCGGCGGGCACGAGATCGGCGACGAGGGCCCTCTCGGTGCCTTCGGACAGCGAGTAGTAGAACGAATAGACGCCGACGAGCCCCACGAGGAGCCATACGGACGTCACGAGGGCGAAGCCCGCGTAGCAGGCCGCGTAGAGGGCCCAGGCGACGAGCAGCAGCCGCCGTCGTCCGAAGCGGTCAGAAAGGCCCCCGCCCCACATCGAGAACGCGGATTTGACGGCGTTGGAGAACGCCCAGAGGACCGGCAGCCAGCCGGCGGAAACCCCGATCTCCGCCGCCTTCAGGAGCAGAAAAGTGTCCGACGAGGCCGCGAGCGTGAAGAAAGCGATCAGCCACGCGGCTCGCCAGAAGATCGGAGGGAGGTTTTGCTCGGACCCGTGCGCTTCGGGTCGTGTTTCGGCTGGGGAAGCGGTGGTTTTTTCTTTGAATGGAAATGGGCCCGGAGCG
>JAMQPJ010000218.1 GCA_023717585.1 Thermoanaerobaculia bacterium | reverse complement strand
CGCTCCGGTCGCTCTGGAAGAAGGGGCCCTCGTCCCAGTCGAGGCCCAGCCAGCGCAGCGCATGGAGGATCTGGTCCGTGAGCTCGCGGCGGTTCCGTTCGACGTCGGTGTCCTCGATCCGGAGGATGAACGTGCCGCCGTGCCGGCGCGCGAAGAGCCAGTTGTAGAGCGCCGTCCGGGCGCCGCCCACGTGGAGGGAGCCGGTCGGGGAGGGCGCGAAACGCACGCGGGGGGCCGTCATCGGGCGGCGAGAATAGCAGCCGCGCTCTCAGGCATGATGCCCCGCTCATGACCGCCCCGGCCGCCATTTCCCTGCCCTCGGGCGAGGCTCTTCGCGCGGACCTCGTGCTCGTCGTCGTGACGGCGATATGGGGGTCGACGTTCATCGTGAACCGGCTCGCGATCGAGACGGCCCCGCCGCTCCTCTACGTCCTCGCCCGGTTCGCGCTCGCGGCCGCCCTTCTCTACCTGATCGCGCGGGGCCGCCCGCGAACGCCGAACCTCGTCCGCGACAGCGCGGCCGTCGGCCTCCTCCTCGCGGCGGGAATCGGGTTCCAGGTCGTGGGCCAGCTCTTCACGACGGCCTCGAAAGCCGCCTTCGTGACGGGACTCTCGGTGCCCCTGACGCCCGTCGCGGGCTACCTCATGACGAAGAAGAAGCCGTCGAAGGAGAACCTCGCGGGCCTCGTGATCGCGGCGGCGGGCTTCTTTCTCCTCACGTGGCCGAAGGACTCGGCGACGGCGCTGAACACGGGCGATCTCCTGATCCTCGTGACGGCCGTCTCGTACGCGGTCCTCATCGTGATCGTGAGCGAGACGGCGGCCACGCACGACGTGCGCTGGTACTCGTTCGGCCAGATCGTCTTCGCGGCGATCGGCGTCGGGGCCGCGCGTCTCGCCCTCGCGCCGTTCATCCACGGCAAGGGCGCGTTCCTCGTCGCCGAAGCGCGGCCGCTCGTCTTCGACCGGACGGTGGCCCTCTCGATTCTCTGGATGGCGCTCGTTGCGACGGTCGTGACGTTCCTCGCACAGACCTGGGCGCAGGCGCGCATGCCCGCGACGCACGCCGCGATCATGTTCGCCCTCGAGCCCGTCTTCACGGCGCTCTTCGCGGCGGTCCTCCTGGGCGAGCGGATGACCGGCCGCGACTGGACCGGCGCGGCGCTCGTCCTGGCCGGCATCGTCGTCTCGGAGTTTCGCTTCACCCGGGGGCTGGAAGATCATTCCAACGCGAACGTCACGTTGTAGAGATACGGCTCGCGATAGACGGAAAGCACGAGGCTCGAGCGTGAGAATCCGCCTTCGACCGCCTTCGCGAGCTCCTCGACCGTCTTCACTTTCCGGTTGTTGACCGCGAGCAACTGGTCGCCACGGTCGAGCCCCTTGCGGTCCCCGAGCGAATTGCGCGAGACGGCGGAGACCGTCGGCCCGCCCTTCGTGTCGCGCACGACGACCCCGAGCTCGCGCCGCAGGATCTCGAGACCGAGATCGTCGGGCGTGCGCTCGGTCGTCAGGCGCGCCGTCCGCTCCTGACCGTCCCGCCGGAAGGCGACCACGAGGGCGCGCCCCATGCCGGCGGAGGCGAGAGCGGTATCGAAGTCGTCGCGCCCCTCGACGAGCCGCCCGTCGATTGCGACCACGACGTCTCCCGGTTCGAGGCCCGCGCGCGCCGCCGGCGAGTTGGGATAGACGGAGCGCACGCGGAGGCCCTGTCCGCGCGCGCCGGGCCGCAACGGACGGTCGGCCCCGAGCGAGACGCTCGTTCCCCGGAGTCCCAGCCAGACGGATTTGACCTCGCCGTAGTGGAGCAGCTCGTCCACGACCCGGCGCGCGCGGTCGATCGGGATCGCGAAGCCGATCGTGTTCGCGCCTCCGACGATCGCGGTGTTGATGCCGATGAGCTCGCCGAGGACGTTCACGAGCGCCCCGCCGGAGTTCCCGGGATTGATCGCGGCGTCCGTCTGGAGGAAATCCGAGTAATTCCGCCCCGACTCGCCTTTGACGGTGCGGTGCACGGCCGAGACGATGCCCGTCGTGACCGTGTTCGAGAGACCGAAAGGGTTGCCGATCGCGATGACCGTTTCGCCGATCATGAGATCTTGGGTCGTGCCGATCTTCACGGCCCTGAGGTTCTTCGCGTCCACGGTCAGGACGGCGAGGTCGTTATCCGCGTCCGCGCCCTCCAGCTTCGCCTCGAGCTCCCGCCCGTCGGCCGTCGTGACCCAGATGCGCGAAGCGCCCGAGATGACGTGGTCGTTCGTGACGACGACGCCCGACGCGTCGAGGATGACGCCCGAGCCGAGAGATTCCGTCTTGTAGCCGCGAGGGCGGACGTCGAACCCGAAGAACGAGTCGAGTGAGCTTCGCCTTTGCTGGACGAGCTTCTCCGCGGAGATGTTGACGACGGCCGGCCCGATCCTCTCGACCGCCTCGACGATCGGAGTGCGGCGTTCCGCGCGCGCTCCCGGGGGAGGGGGAGTTGGCAGGGGCACTGACCGCTGCGACGAGGCAGCCCCGGACCAGAGGGCGACGATGAGTAGAAGGGGGATGCGGCTTGACATTTTTTCCCGGACTCGCATTATTATGGTTACTCGATAAAGTCGAAAGGATATTTCGTCAATTCTGAACACACGGCAGAAAAAGGCGGTCCAGGCGCTCGTCGAGCTCATTTACCGGGCGGGGCCGGACGTGACCTCCACGCAGCTTTCGGTGTGGCTCGACCTCTCCCGTGACTCCGTGCATCAGCTTCTGCTGCCCCTGGTGAGGACGGGCCTCGTGGCGGCCGGGCGGGGCCGCAAAGGCGGCTATCGCCCGACGCCCCTCGCGGCATCGGCGACCGTGCTCTCGGTCGTCTCCCTGTACTCCCGCGAGGGACGCGACCCGTCGCCCGAGCAGACTTCGATGCCCGCGGCGATCAACAGGCTCGACCGGGAGCTCTTCGAAACGCATCGTCGCTTTTTGTCCAGCATGACCATCGCGCATCTCGTCGCCGAGGTGAAGGCCGAGCGCGAGGAGCTTTCGTACTCGATATGAGGTCCCCAGCATCACCACACCGAGTTTGTCTGCAAGCCGCGCGCCCGCCATTCCGGCGCGCTTCGACGGAGGAACCCCCATGAAGATCGCAGCGGACATCACGAAACTGGTCGGGAACACGCCGCTCGTCCGGCTCAACCGGGTGACGGCGGGGATCGCGCAGGGCGCCCTCGTCGCGGGAAAGCTGGAGTTCTTCAATCCCGCGCACTCGGTGAAGGACCGCATTGGCGTCTCCATGATCGAGGCGCTTGAGAAGGCGGGGAAGATCTCGCCGGGCAGGACGGTCCTCATCGAGCCCACTTCGGGAAACACCGGCATCGGCCTCGCGTTCGTCGCGGCGGCCCGCGGATATCGCCTCATTCTCACGATGCCCGAGACGATGTCGATCGAACGGCGCAAGGTGCTGAAGCTCCTGGGCGCCGAGGTCGTGCTGACTCCCGGCCCGATGGGAATGAAGGGCGCCATGGCGAAGGCGCAGGAGCTCCTCGCCGAATACGGCGCGAACGGCGTTCAGCCGCAGCAGTTCGAAAACCCGGCGAACCCCGCGATCCACGAGGCGGCGACGGCCGTCGAGCTCTGGAACGACACCGACGGCAAGATGGACATCTTCGTGGCCGGCGTCGGAACGGGAGGGACGATAACGGGCGTCGGCCGGTACTGGAAGCCGAAGAAGCCCTCCGTGCACCTCGTCGCCGTCGAGCCCACGGCGTCCCCGGTCATCTCTGGCGGCGCGCCCGGCTCGCACAAGATCCAGGGAATCGGAGCGGGCTTCATCCCGAAGAACCTCGACACGTCGCTCGTCGACGAGACGTTCCAGGTGTCGAACGAACAGGCGTTCGCGATGGCGAGGCGCCTCGCGAAAGAGGAGGGGATCCTCGGCGGGATCTCGTCCGGCGCCGCCGCGCACGCGGCCGTCGAGATCGCCAAGCGCCCTGACAGCGCCGGAAAAATCATCGTGTTCGTGATCCCGTCCACGTCGGAGCGCTACATCTCCACGGACCTCTTCAAGGACGAGGACACGGCGGCGGGGGCAGCCGCCATCTAGGCGTGCGCGACGCCTCAGACTTCGTCGCCGAGCTCGGTGACGCGGTCCTTCGGCTGCAGCGCCGCGACGTAGCGATCCGGCGCGTGCTCCCGGGCCGAGGAGGGACCGCGGGACTTACCCCCCGCGAGGGCCAGAAGCGCGCGCGGCACGCTCTTCAGTTGCGCGACCGGAGCGGAAGCCTCCGTCCAGCCGCCGTCCCCGAAGCGCCATTCCCGGCCGAGGTGGGCGAGGCGGCACCACGACGCGGGCGGAAGCGCGGGCACCGGATCGCCCGGAAGAATGTGGCGGTGGAGGCGCCGGCCGAGCTCCTTCGCGGCGGCCGGGAGCGGCGCGCCCGTCGTGAGCGGCTGGCCGAACGTGTAGACGGCGCGGAGCCGCTCCGCGATCGCGCGGCACTCCGGGGTCTCCATGATCGACAGCGCGAACAGGACCGCCATCGCCCCGCCGAGGCTGTGCCCGGTGACGTAGAGCGCCTCCATCGGGTGATCCACTCGGGCGGCGGGATCGAAGAGCGAGCGGCCCTCGAGCGCCGCGCCGAGCTCCTGGAGGACGGACCAGCGCGTCGCGCGCACGTTGCGGTGGAACCCCGCCGGGACGCGCAGCCGCGCGCCCCCGACCGCCATCGACGTGGCGCCGACGTCCGCGTCGCCGAGCCAGTTCCCGAGGTTCGACGGCTCGGTGCCGCGGTAACAGAGGATCACGACGCGCCCGCACCGGCTCTGGAGGAGATACGCGGTCGAGAAGACGAGCATCGCGTCGACGACCTGCGTCACCCGCACGCCCGCGCACTCTTCGAGCCCCACCCGGCTCGCGATCGTCGCGACGGTATCGAGGTCCGCGTACGCGTAGCCCGCGCAGCAGCCGAGGGCGTGGGCGAGGATCTCGTCGCGCGGCGATTCCGGCGACGCGTGTGCGGCGAGGAGGCGCTCGACGAGGCCTTCGTGGACGGGGAACGGCGCCAGACGCGCCGGCCCTCGGGTTCTCTCGATTCTCATGTGTCCCCTCCTCAGACCGACAGCATGCCCGGCCAGCGGAGCATCCACGTCCGCCGACGCGCCATCTCGCGCCATACCGGGTCATCGGACTCGATCCGCTCGGAGCCCCGGGCGATTTCCTCGAGACGCGCCTCGAGAGCGCCCGCGACCGTCTCGTCCTCGACGACGAGCAGGAGCTCGTCCTCCCAGTAGGCGGCCGTGACGTCGAGGTTGGCGCTCCCGACGGAGCAGACGCGGCCGTCCACGCTCACGACCTTGGCGTGCACGTGCGGGTGCACGGTGCCGAGCCCCGCCTCCCAGCCCGGCCGCTCGCGGACCGCGAGCCGGTACACCTCGGCCCCGGCCGCGACGAGGGCGTCGAGGCGCGAGTCGACGAGCTCGCTCGCCGCCTGCCGCGCCGTGCTCCAGGGCCCGTGGAAAGGGGTCTCCTCGTGCGTCGGCGTCGTGTGGCCGACGATCGCGCGCACCCTGACGCCCCGGGCGATCGCGCGGAGGAGCGCGTGCTGGATCTCGAGGACGAGCGGGAAGCCGTTCACTGTCCAGACGTGCGAGCGGGCGGCATCGATGAGCGCGAGGTAGGTTTCGAGCGTCGCCGCGTCGCGAAGACCATGGTGGATGACGACCCGCGCCGCCGCGCCGCCCGCCGGTTCCTGCGGCGCCACGTCGAACGGCGAGCCCCCGGCGGCGGTCCACGCGTCGAGGAATGAGCGCTCGAGCGCCTCGACCGCCGGTCCTTCCACCCGGGCCCCGGCGTCGAGCCACGGCACCTCGCGCCAGAGCGAGGCGGGCCCAAGCGCCACCTCGTCGAAGCCCGCGTAGTACTCGTGCGAGAGGTTCCGCCCGCCGACGAGCGCGAGGGAACCGTCCACGACGACGATCTTCCGGTGGTCGCGCTGCTTCAGGTCCTCGATCGACGGCGCGCCGGCGACGGGGCGCGTCAGACGCAGCTCGACGCCTGGCCGGGCGGCGAGGCGCGTCAGGAGCGGGTTCGTCAGACCGAAGGAACCGTGGAGGCCGTGCAGCGAGTCGACGACGACCCGCACCGTGACGCCCCGCGCCGCCGCCGCGGCGAGCGCGGACTCCACCTGGGCGCCGACGTCGTCGTCCAGCGCCATGTAAACCTGGAAGTGGATCCGCCGCTGGGCGCCCGCGAGGGCGTCGAGGAGCCTGCCCCGCGCCGTCGGGTTGTCGAGCTCGAGGTTGACGCGGTTTCCCGGGATCGTCAGGGCGCCCGTCGCGGCATCGAGCCGCGACGCGAGCGTCGCATCCCGGGCGGGAGGGTCGAAGGAGAGCGGCAACGCCGCGGCCACCTCGCCGGCCCGGAGGGCGGAGAATCCGAACGTACGGGGCGCGTGAGGGCC
>JAMQPJ010000215.1 GCA_023717585.1 Thermoanaerobaculia bacterium | reverse complement strand
GGACTCGAACCGCTGACCCCTTCCGTGTGAAGGAAGTGCTCTACCGACTGAGCTAAGCGCCTTCGAGCGGCTTCTGGGCGGCGGCGTGGGAGAGGTCTGGCGATGGTAGGCGCTAGCAGGATCGAACTGCTGACCCCTACCGTGTCAAGGTAGTGCTCTACCGCTGAGCTAAGCGCCTGAAAACGCGTCGCCACTTCTCTCCGAGGGCTGTCGCCGGGGGCCGTTCGCAAGAACGTCTTTTGAGCCCCGACCTCGACCCGGATCGTCTTCTCCAAAGAGCATTTCCGGCGTTTCGGCCGGAGCGGCGGAGGATAGCACAGCGAGCCGCGCTTCAGCCGTCCCCAGCACGCGTCGTGCGGGTTCGGAGCCCTGGGCTGAGATAGCATCTCGACACCACGTGACGCGCTGCGCCCGCTGCGATGCCGAGTTGCCGCCCTCCGGGCGCTTTTGCCCGGCGTGCGGGCAGCCCATGTCGGACTCGGTCTCGCGCCTCCCCACCGAGATGGGCTCGGCGCCCAAGCCGCTCCCTCCGAAACCGCCCTCGTCCGTCGGGCGTCTCGTCTCCTCGGGCTCGCTCGACCTCGGCGCGTTCCCGCCCGGCGCGGTCCTCGGCGAGCGCTACCGGATCATCGGCCTTCTCGGCCGCGGGGGCATGGGCGAGGTCTATCGCGCCGACGACCTCAAGCTCGGCCAGGCCGTCGCACTGAAGTTCCTTCCGAAGGCCGTTTCGGGCGACGAGGCTCTCCTCGCGCGCTTCCACGCGGAGGTGCGCCTCGCGCGCCAGGTCTCGCATCCGAACGTCTGCCGCATCTACGACATCGGCGAGATCGAAGGGCGCCACTTCCTGTCGATGGAGTACGTGGATGGCGAGGACCTCGCGTCGCTGCTGAAGAGGATCGGCCACCTTCCGGCTTCAAAAGCCGTCGAGATCGCGCGCCAGCTCTGCGCCGGCCTCCACGCGGCGCACGAAAAGGGCGTCCTCCACCGCGACCTCAAGCCCGCGAACGTCATGCTCGACGGGCGTGGCCGCGTGAGGATCACGGACTTCGGCCTCGCGGTCGCCGCCGAGGAAGCGGCCGCGGTGGGCGAGATCTCGGGCACGCCCGCTTACATGGCACCCGAGCAGCTCCAAGGCAAGCCCGCCTCCGTGAGGAGCGACGTCTACGCGCTCGGCCTCGTCCTCTACGAGGTCGCGACAGGCAAGCGCGCCTTCGACGCGCCGACGCTCGCCGAGATGCGCCGCAAGCACGAGCAGGAGGCGCCTGAGGCGCCGTCGAACGTCCTCGCGGGCTTCGACCCGGCCGTCGAGCGCGTCATCCTCCGCTGCCTCGAGAAGGATCCGCGCGCGCGTCCGTCGTCGGCCGTCCAGGTTGCGGCCGCCCTTCCGGGTGGTGATCCACTTGCCGCCGCGCTTGCGGCCGGAGAGACACCCTCGCCGGAGATGGTCGCGGCGGCCGGGCCCGAGGGCGTCATCCCGACGGCCAGGGCGGCGGGCCTTCTCGTCGGCGTCGTCGTCCTCCTCGGCCTCGTCATCGCGCTGACGCGCTGGGGCACCGACCTCGGCCTCTCCCCGCTTCCGAAGCCTCCCGATGTCCTCGAGGAGCGCGCTCGGGAGATCGCGCGGCATCTCGGGTGGACCGATCCGCCCGTCGATTCGGCCCGGAACTTCTATCGCGACTACACCTACCTGACGCACCTCGCCCGGACCGGCAAGGCGGGCTGGACACGCGGTCTCGCGACGGGCTGGTGGAAGCCGGCGGAGTTCGAGTATCGGCAGAGCCCGCGCCCGTTCCTCCCGGCGAATTCCGACGGCGTGGTGAACCGGTCGGACCCGCCTCTCGACGTGACCGGGATGTTCACGGTCGTCCTCGACCCGGAGGGGCGTTTGCGTTCGTTCGTGGCCGTGCCCCCGCAGTCCCTCTCGAAATCCCCCGCGGCCCGCTCTCCCGACTGGAGCGCGCTGTTCTCCGAAGCCGGGCTCGACGCGAAGTCCTTCGTCGCGTCCGAGCCGGCCTGGCTCCCCAGGGTCCCCTTCGACGCGATCGCGGAGTTCACGGGCCCGATTCCCGGCGGCGGCGGCGAGACGCTGCGGGTTGTCGCGGCGGCCTTCCGGGGCAGGCCCGTGTCCTTCGAGATCGTGGCGCCCTGGAGCGAGCCCTCGCGCGACGCCTCGCGGCGGGTCACGCTGCGCGAGAGGATCTCGAAGCCCTTGTTCTTCTTCGCCATCCTCGCGCTCTCGGCCACAGGCGCGTGGCTCGCGCGGCGCAACGCTCTGCTCGGCCGCGGCGACCGCCAGGGGGCTACCCGTCTGGCGGGTGCCGTGTTCGTCGCCGCCTTCGCCAGCGCGCTCCTCGTCCTGCATCCGGCTCTGGTTGGAACCATCCAGGCGCTCGTCGCGATTCTCCTCGTCCCGACTGGGTTCGCGGCAATCGCCCGCATCTTCTACCTCGCGTGCGAGCCCTACTTCCGGCGGCGCTATCCCGACCTTCTCGTCTCCTGGGCACGCCTCATCGGCGGCCGCTTCGGCGATCCTCTCGTCGGACGCGATCTGCTCGGCGGCCTGCTCCTCGGCTGCGCGTCGTTCCTCGTCCTCGTTGCCGTGAAGGCAGCGCCCGCATTCGTCACGTCCGGGGGCGAGACGCCCCTCCTCTTCGACCCGTGGACGCTTGGCGGTATCCGAGGCGTCGCGGCTTCGGCATTGGGCCGGCTCCAGTTCTCGCTCATGGACACTCTTCTTTTCACGGGGATCTTCTTCGTGGCGACCCTTCTCCTGCGGCGGCGGTTTCTCGCGGGCGGCCTCCTCTGGGCGTTCGCGTTCGCGACGGGAGCGGGGCGGGAGAACGCCCTCCTCGAGGTACCGGCCGCCGCCCTCATGGCGGCCCTCCTCGTCCTCGCGCTCCTCCGCTTCGGTCTCGTCGGCCTCGCGGCGTTCTCCGTCGCACGATACATGCTGTTCGGCGTGCCCCTGACGCTCGACTTCTCGACGTGGTACGCGGGTTACGGCGCCTTCTTCGTGCTCGTCATCCTCGCGCTCGCGCTCTGGGGCTTCTGGACCGCCCGCGGGGGCGGCTCGCTCTTCGGAGCCGCCGCCCTGGACGGCTGACTCGGGAAGAACTCCTGCTCTCCTGGGCGCGGAAAGGCGGAGCGGTCCGCCCCGTTGAGATACCATCTCGACACACGTGACGCGTTGCTCCCGCTGCGACACCGAGTTGCCGGATTCCGGCCGCTTCTGCCCGGCCTGCGGGCACGCCGTATCGGGCTCGTCCGGCTCCCTCTCGCGCCTCCCGACCGAGATGGGCACGGCGCCGAAGCCGGCGCCGCCGACGGGCCGTTTCGCGACCTCCGACTCGATCGACCTCGGCGCCTTCACGCCGGGGACCATGGTGGGCGGGCGCTACCGGATCATCGGCCTCCTCGGCCGCGGCGGGATGGGCGAGGTCTACCGCGCCGACGACCTGAAGCTCGGTCAGGCCGTCGCGCTCAAGTTCCTCCCGAAAACGGTCTCCGCCGACCCGGGCCTCCTCGCGCGGTTCCACGCCGAGGTCCGGCTTGCCCGTCAGGTCTCCCACCCGAACGTCTGCCGCGTCTACGACATCGACGAGGTCGAGGGCCAGAGCTTCCTCAGCATGGAGTACGTCGACGGGGAGGACCTGGCCTCCCTCTTGAAGCGGATCGGCCACCTTCACGGCGACAAGGCCCTCGAGGTCGCGCGACAGCTCTGCGCCGGCGTCGCCGCGGCGCACGAGAAGGGCGTCCTCCACCGCGACCTGAAGCCCGCCAACATCATGCTCGACGGGCGCGGCCGCGTGAGGATCACGGACTTCGGCCTCGCCGTCACCGGAGTGGAGGCGGGCGACCTGCGCGAGGTGGCCGGGACGCCCGCCTACATGTCTCCCGAGCAGCTCGACGGGAAGGCCGCTTCGGTGAGGAGCGACGTCTACGCGCTCGGGCTCGTGCTCTACGAGATCTACACCGGAAAACGCGCCTTCGACGCTCCGACGCTCGCCGAGATCCGGCGCAAGCACGCCGACGACGCGCCCGCGCCGCCATCCAGCGTGACCTCCGGGATCGACCCCGTCGTGGAGCGGGTCATCCTCCGATGCCTCGAGAAGGACCCGAAGGCTCGTCCCTCTTCGGCCATGCAAATCGCCTCGGCGCTGCCCGGAGGCGACCCGCTCGCCGCCGCGCTCGCGGCGGGCGAAACGCCTTCGCCCGAGATGGTCGCCGCGGCCGGAGAGGAAGGGACGCTCGCAGCGGGACCGGCCTGGGCGCTCCTCGCCGGCGTCGTCGTCCTTCTCACCGCGGTTCTCCTCATCTCCGGCGTTTCGCGGGACATCGGCCTCGCGCCTCCAGAAAAGTCTCTCGATTCACTCACGGACCGGGCCCGCGAAGTGGCCACTCGACTCGGGTGGACCGAGCCTCCCGCCGATTCCTCGGTGAAGTTCCTCCGGGACTACCCGTTCCTCCTGTGGAACGCGCAGCACGGACAGCCAGGCTGGGCGCGGCAGCTCGCTTCCTCGTGGTGGACGCCCGCCTACCTCCGGTACCGACAGAGCCCACGACCGATGATCCCCCGAGATTTTCGCGGCGAGGTCCGGGGGGACGACCCTGCAATGAACGTCTCCGGGATGGTCACCGTCACGCTCGACACGCGGGGCCGCCTCCGGAGCTTCCTCGCCGTGCCGAGACAGCTGAGGGACGAAGCTCCCCAGCAGTCGCCGCTTGCGTGGGAGACGCTCTTCTCCGAGGCGGGCCTCGACTTCAAGGCGTTCTCGCCGTCCGAGGCGGCGTGGCTTCCTCCGGTTCCGTACGACTCCCTCGCGGGCTGGACGGGGACCGTTCCCGGACGACCGGACGCTGTTCTCAAGGTCGTCGCCGCCGTCCAGCGAGGCCGCCCCGTCTACTTCGAGCTGATCGCGCCGTGGAGCGAGGCCGCGCAAGTGACGAGCCGGGCCGTCAAGCTCCGCTCGAAGATCACCGAGATCGTCTCCTTCGTCCTCTCGCTCGCGATCACCGCGGCAGGGCTCTATTTCGCCCGGCGGAACCTGCGGCTCGGACGCGGGGACAAGGCGGGTGCCGGCCGCCTGGCAACGGTCGTCTTCCTGCTCATCTTCATCGCGCATCTTCTCGTGCGTCACGTCAGCCTGGCGCCCGGCACCTTCGGCCGGGCGTTCTGGGAGAGTCTCGGCGACAGTCTTCCCGCGGCCCTTCTCGTGGGCGTCATCTACCTCGCCCTCGAACCCTATTTCCGGCGGCGCTATCCGGAGCTGCTCGTTTCGTGGACGCGGCTCCTCTCCGGCGGGTTCCACGACCCTCTCGTCGGCCGCGACCATCTCTGGGGCGTCCTCGCGGGTCTGTTCGTTACCCTGGTCGTCAGCATCGAGAACAGCCCGCCGGCGCTGTTTGCGGCGCCCGGCCAGACGTCGATGCCGGTCGTTCCGGACGCGCTCGCGGGCCTCGGCGGCCTCGTCGCACACGTGCTCTTCTCGATGGCAGACGGCCTGGTTCAGCTGTTCTTCGTCATCGCCTCGCTCTTTCTCGGGCGCCTCGTCCTCCGGAAGGCGCCGCTCGCGGCGGCCGTGACGTGGCTCGTCCTCTTCATGGGCTTCGCCGGCCGGGAAAACCCGCTGTTCGAGATGACGGGGGGCGCGGTATGCGCGACGGTCCTCGTCGTCCTTCTCTTCCGCAGCGGCCTCCTCGGCCTCGCGGTGGGCCTCGGGATCTACCAGCTCCTCGGGCCGGCCCCGATCACACCCGATCTCTCCCGGTGGTTCGCGGGCTACGGCCTCTTCTGCCTCGCGGTCGTCCTCGCGGTCGCAATCTACGGATTCTGGGCGGCGCGCGGCGGAGCGGTCTTCTCCGGCGCCGCGGCCGACGACTGATCGGCCGGAGAACTTGCTAACCTGCACGCGGAGGGCTTTCGACCGTGGTTCTTTCCAGAAGGACTCTTCTCGCGTTCGCCGCCGCGCTCGTGCTCGTTGCAGCCCGTCCCGCCAGGGCCCAGTTCTCTCTCGGCGGCCATGCGTCGTACACGAAGGCCGGCGAAGCCGACGGCACCTGGTACGGCGGCGCCCAGCTGCGGCTGCGCTTTCTGGGGCCGCTCGGCGTCGAGGGCCTCATCGACTATCGCCGCGCCACCTACGGCGCCGGCGGCGAGGACGTGCTCCGCATCGAGCAGTACCCGGTACAGGCCTCGCTCATGCTGTTCATCCTGTCGGGTCAGGTCCAGCCTTACGTCCTCGGCGGGGGCGGCTGGTACTACACGAAATCGACGTTCCTGGGAGCGCAGTCGGCCCTCGGCTCCGACACGCAGCACACGTTCGGCGGGCACGTGGGGGGCGGGGTCGAGCTCGGGGCGAAGGCGAAGGTGTCGCTCCACGTGGACATCCGCTACGTTTTCCTAGGCGTGGACTCCATCGACACGATCCGCGACCGATACGACAACAACCCGAAAGCCGACTTCTGGCACGGGACGGCCGGCCTCAACTTCAAGTTCTAGAGGGATCCTTCTTTCTCACCCAGAGCCGCTTCGTCACGCGCGCGACGACCTCGCCGTCGGCCTCCGCGACGACTTCGGTCGTGAAGACGGGCTCGACTTTCTCCCCGCGATCGGCGGCGGCGCGGATCTCGTCGATCTTCTCCGGCGGGACGTGGAACGTCGCCTTGACCGCTCCGCGGCCAGGTTTCAGGAAGTCGATCGCCGCGGCCTTGTCCCAGACGAGGTAGCCGGGTCCGAGGTGCCGCATCACGATGAAGACGAAGTGCGGGTCGCACATCGCATAAAGCGACCCGCCGAACTGCGTCCCGAAGAGATTCTTATTCCACCAGTGGAGGCCCAGTCGCACGACGATCCGGTAGGGATCGTCCTTCGGGTACGACGCGCGCACGCCCGCTCCGAGGTACGGCGGGTAGAGGTTCACCAGCCGGATCATCAGTCGCTGGCGCAGCGTGGCCATCAGTCCGACACCCTCCCATCCTCGAAGACGGCGGATCGTAACGCTCCGAGGGGTCTGCCCTGCTAGGCTCTCCGGAGCCGTGAAGCTCGTCATCCAGATTCCCGCCTGGGACGAGGCGGAGCAGATCGGGCCCGCTCTCGCGGAGCTGCCTCGCCACATGGCGGGTTTCGACGCGGTCGAGACGCTCGTCGTGGACGACGGCTCGACCGACGGCACCGCCGAGGCCGCGCGGCGGGCGGGCGCCGACCACGTCGTCCGGCTTCCCATTCACCGCGGCCTCGCATTCGCCTGGCGGGCCGGGCTCGACGCCGCGCTGCGTCTCGGCGCCGACGTCATCGTCTCGACCGATGCCGACCGGCAGTATGCGGCGGCCGACGTCGAGCGCCTCGTCGCCCCCCTCCTCGCGGGCGAGGCCGAAATCGTCGTCGGCGACCGCGGGGTCGCCACGAAGGCCGACTTCTCGCCGGGCAAGCGCCTCGCGCAGCGTTTCGGGTCGTGGGTCGTGCGCCGCGCCTCGGGTACCGACGTGCCGGACGCCACCTCGGGCTTCCGCGCTCTCACGCGCGAAGCCGCTCTCCGGCTCAACGTCTTCTCGAAGATGACCTACACGCTCGAGACGCTCATCCAGGCGGG
>JAMQPJ010000181.1 GCA_023717585.1 Thermoanaerobaculia bacterium | reverse complement strand
ATTCCGTTCCCCCGAGGCGCGAGGGCGCGGGACGGGCGCTTCTCATGGGGCTCTCGGCCGCCTTCACGCTTCTTCTCTCAACCCTCGTTCCGCCCGCTCTCCTGGGCGCTTTCCGGCCCGAAGCACCCGGCTACGCGCGTTTTGTCCCGGTGCCCGGCCCCGCGGCCCCGTCGTCGGCTCCCGCCACGTTCGGATTCTTCGCGCTGCAGAGCCTCACGGAGGAGCTTCTCTTCCGGGCTTTCTTCCTCACGCTCCTCGCCGCCCTGGTTCTGCTTCTCGCGCGGCTCCTTTTCGGACCGCTTTCCGGCGCGGACGAGCCGCTTCGTGCGCGACGGGCCGCCCGGCGCTGGCTCGTCGCCGGCCTCTTAGCGAATTCCGGCCAGTCGCTCGCGTTCGCCCTGCTCCATGCGCGGAACCCGAACGTGACGCCGCTGGCTCTCCTGAACATCGGACTCGCGGGCGCGGTCCTCGGGTGGCTCTACTGGGGCGAAGGCGGCCTCTTCGCCTGCTGGACCTTCCACGCGCTCTGGAATTTCACGCTCGCCGCTCTCGCGCTCCCCGTGAGCGGCCTGGCGTTCGGGCCCCCGCTCCTCTCGACCGGCATCGCCGGCGCCGGACTTCCTTTTCTGAGCGGCGGCGCCTTCGGTCCGGAAGGGTCGATTCTCAGCACGGCGGGCCTGGCGGCGGTTCTCGGCGTCCTGATCCGCCGAAGCGCACGAAGGCTCCCGAGCGCGTATGCTGAGACCCGATGAACGGCGGCCGACAGCTCTTCACGTGCCCGACCTGCAGCAAGTGTTTTTTCTACTGGGTCCCCGAAACCACGCCCCAGCCCAAGGTGAAGTGTTACTTCTGCAGCGCGGAGACCTTCCCGAATGGCGAGCCGCCTCCGGCGCCGGCGCCGCCCCCCGCGGCCGCTGCGCCTCCCGCGCCCCCCGCGGCCGCTCCGCCCGCCGAAGGAACCCCGCCTCCCGCCAACTGAGGACACGCATGAGCGCAGCGCCGGACGCCCTCGCCGCCGCGATTCGAAAGGGCGACACCCGCGCCGTCGAGGCGCTTCTCGACGCCGATCCCACTCTCGTGAACGCGCGCCGCCCCGACGGCTCGTCTTTCGTGCTCTATGCCGTTTATTGCGGACACGCGAGGCTCGTGAACGTGTTCAAGGAGCGCGGCCGCGCCATCGACCTGTTCGAGGCGACGGCCGCGGGCGACGCGCCCGCCGTGCGCGCATTCCTGGCCGCTGATCCCGGCGCGGCGAAGGCGTTCTCGCCCGACGGGTTCCCCGTCCTCGGCCTCGCGGTGTTCTTCGGGCACGCGACCCTCGCGGAGCTGTTCCTCGCCGCCGGCGCGGACCCCAGCGCCGCGTCGACGAACGCCATGCGCGTCGCGCCGCTTCATTCGGCCACGTCGCGGGGCGACGCCGCGATGGTCCGGAAGCTGCTCGAGAAGGGCGCCGACCCGGACGCGAGGCAGCAGGCCGGCTGGACTTCGCTCCACAACGCCGCGGCTCAGGGAAACCTCGAGATCGTCCGCCTCCTGCGCTCGAACGGGGCGGACATCTCGGCCCGGACCGACGACGGCAAGACCGCCGCCGACCTCGCCGCCGAGCGCGGACACGCCGCTCTCGCGGATTCGCTGCGCCAGGTGTGAACGTCCGCGCGGACGTT
>JAMQPJ010000164.1 GCA_023717585.1 Thermoanaerobaculia bacterium | reverse complement strand
GAGACCGGCCGTCTCGTCGTCACTCACGACGCCGGTCGCGTTCAGCTTCAACGCGTCGCCCTTCGCCGTGGCCTGAAGCGCCAGAAACTGGACGGACTTCATCGACGACACGAGCGCGGCCGCGGCGTCGTCGCCCGACGCGTGAACCGGCGTGCGGCGCCGCGCGGAGTCCTTCGCCGGAATGCGCGAGACGTCCACGAGCGCCCAGGCCGAAGCGCCCGAGTCGATGCGTGACAGGTGGCGTCCGAGACCGGCGCCCGAGGCGAAGCCCGTGCCTCCAGTGCCGCGCTGCGCGAGCGCCGTGACGACCGCGGACTCGGAGCCCGCGATCACGAGGTGCGAGCTCGCGAACGCGATCGCCCCCTGCCCGTGGCGCGTGGCGTTCGCGCCCTTCTCGGGCAGGAGGAAGTAGTCGCCCGTGGGCGTGGACTTCCTCACCGCGCCGCGCGCCGCGATGGCGGCCGAGAGCGCGGCCGGGTCGAACCGGCCCTCGAAGAGGACGAGGCCCCAGCCTTCGCTTCCGCCTGCGCCTTTCGGCGAGCCGGCCGCGACGACGAGATCCACGTCCTCTTTCGGGTTCAGGCGCGCCTCGGAGAGGAAGTGCGCGGCGTCGCCGTCCACGGTCAGCTTGTCGGTGTCGGAGAAGACGCGGGCCGCGAGCGGGCTCGAGCGCAGGTCCGCGACGTGGATCACGCCGACGGAGGCCGCATCGGCCGGAACCAGCGAGAGGGCGTCGTCCCTTCCGCCGCGGGCGGCGGCCGGCAGCGCGAGGGCGCCCGCGAGGGCGAGAGGAAGGGCAAGGGCTGCGGCGGACGGAAGAGCGGCGAATCGCTTCATGGTCAGAAGTCCTTTCTGCGGAATCGGAGGCACGCGAGCGAGAGGCAGACGGCGCCGAACAGGCCCGTCGTGACGAAGGGCTGGAGCGTGAGGGCGTCGCGCATGCGTCGCGGCCCCTCCTCACCCATGACGAGGGCGACGACCGCCGCGCCGAGCTGCGCCGTCTTCGGGAAGACCCAGTAGAGCCCCTGAACGAGCTGCGCGGCCCACTCGTGGGTCATCGCGGCCGCGATGCGGTCGTGGTTCGCGAGGATGGCCGAGATGAAGAACACGGCGAACGTCGCCATGATCGAGACGGCCGTCGAGGACGTCAGCGTCCCGATGAGGAACGCGAACGCCATGAGCGCCGCGATCCCGAACAGGATGATTCCCGCCGCGAAGAAGAAGCGCGGATGCACGAGGTGCGTCTTCCAGATGACCAAGAGCCACATCGCTCCGAGGAGGTAGACGACGTTCGCGGCCGAAAGGAGCATTCCCCCGGCGTAGCGCGAGAGGAGGAGCGGCACGCGGCCCACGGGGCGAGAGAGGTAGAGGTCGACCGTGCCCTTCTCCATGAGGCGCGGGACGAGGTGCGCGGTGGCGAAGATCGCGAGGAACGTCCCGACGACGTAAAGGAAGCCCGCGAAGCCCGACTCGAAGCCGAGGACGAGCTTGTCGAGGTCCACGCTCTGGCGTCCCATGTGAACGTTCTGGCCGAAAATCTTCGCGCCCGCGAGCGCGCCGTTCACGACGTCGAGGTTCACGGCGACCGCGAAGAGCAGGACGAAGAGCGACGACAGCGCGAAGTACGCGACGAGCGTCCAGCGCGCGGCCGCTTCGCGGAAGACTTCTTCTATGTTCGCGGCAAGGGCTCTCATTGCCCCTGCTCCGGCGTTGCCTTGACGAGGTCGACGAACACGTCTTCGAGGCTGGTTTTCTCGGGAGTGAGCTCCGTCAGCAGCGCGCCGCGAGCGCGGGCGGCGTCGATGAGGGAATTCAGATGCTGTGCGTCGCGCGCCAGGACGCGCACGTGCCCATTTACGCGCTCGGGACTCGCTCCCCTTTCGAAGAAATCCGAAAGCAGCTCCTCGGAAAGAGGCGACGCCACCAGCTTGTAACCCTTCAGAGAGTCTTTCTTCTCTTCCCTCTTCGTCAACTCCTCGATCGTCCCCATCGCCGCGACCTTGCCGTTGCGGAGGACCGCGACGCGGTCGCACGTGAGCTCGATCTCGGAGAGGAGGTGGGAGTTCAGGAGAATCGCCCGCCCCTTCGCCGCCTCGGCCTTCAGCAGATCGCGGATCTCTCGCCGGCCCACGGGGTCGACGCCGTCCGTCGGCTCGTCGAGCAGGAGGACCTCGGGCTCGTGCACGAGCGCGGCCGCGAGGCCGAGGCGCTGGGTCATGCCCTTGGAGAACTTCTTCACCTTCACGTCGATCCAGTCCGACAGCTTCAAGCGCGCGAGCAGGTCCGGAATCCGCGCTGCGAGATCGCGCGGCGCGACGCCCGACATTCGTCCGAAGATGGACAGTGTCTGGCGCGCCGTGAGGTAGCCGGGAAAGCGGTGGCCCTCGGGCAGGTAGCCCACGCGGCGGCGGCTTTCCGGATCGGCGACGGGTCTTCCGAGGAGCGAAGCGCTCCCGGCCGTGGCGTGCGTGAGGCCGAGCAGGATCTTCACGGTCGTCGTCTTGCCGGCCCCGTTCGGGCCGAGAAGGCCGAACAGCTCTCCGGGTTGAACGGCAATGTCGATGCCGGAGAGCGCCTTCACCTCGCGGCCCCCGAGCCCCGCGTGGTAGTCCTTCCGGAGCCCCCGGACCTCGATTGCGGCGCTCATGCCAACATCCTCACCCTCACGTTACGAGAGGAAGCCCTGCAAGGTTCCCGACCAGGAGCGCCATGGACCCGAAACCCCTCGAAACAACCCTTTCCGTGCGTGTTCCCCTGCGTGTTCTCTCGGCCAGGGCGACCGACGGGCCCGGCCCGGCTCCGGTCCTGATCGGCCTGCACGGCTACGGACAGGACGCCGATTCGCTCCTCCCCATTCTCCTCCAGGTCGCGCCGCCGGATTCCCTCGTTCTCTCGCTGGAAGGGCCCGAGTCGGCCTATCTCGAGGGCACGAACACCTCCGTTCCGCGGCGCGGCTTCCACTGGGGCGTCTCGACGCGCGCGGCCGACAATCGCGCCGTCCACCGCGACTGCGTCGCCGAAGCGATCGCCTGGGCTCGCGCGCACGGCGGCGATCCGGAGCGCGTCCTCCTGCTCGGCTTCAGCCAGTCCTGCTCTTTCAACTACCGCCTTGCGCTCGCCCCGCCTGAGGGCGTTCCCTTCCGCGCGATCGCGGCGATCTGCGGCGGCATTCCCGGCGAGTGGAAGTCGAACGAGCCCGGCACCGGCGCCTCGCGCGAGACGGACGTCCTGCACGTCTCGACGCGCGAGGACGATATCTACTCTCTCGACAAGATCGCTCACTACCGCGAGCGCCTCGCGGCACGCTTCCGGAGCGCCACGCACAGCCTCTACGACGGCGGGCACCGCGTTCCATCCGCGGCGGCGGGCGAGGTACGCGCCTTCTTCGCCGCGCACGCGTGACGGGCGCCGCTACGCCGCCCTGATCTTTCTGAATCAGCGCAAGCGAAACCGGGTTGCGTCTAGAATGCTCCGCCCGCCGGTCCCGGCGGGACTGCCGGAGGACACATGCTGGACAGCTTCAAGACGAAGGCCCGCCTGAAGGTCGGGTCGACGAATTACACGATCTACAGCCTCAAAGCCCTCGAGAAGCGGTTTCCGAAGGTCAGGAAGCTCCCGTTCTCGCTCCGGATCCTCCTCGAGAACCTTCTCCGCTACGAGGACGGCCGCTCCGTCACGCTACAGGACATCGCGGCCCTCGCGACACGCGACGTGAAGAAGCCGACGGACCGCGAAATCGCCTTCCGCCCCGCCCGCGTCCTCCTGCAGGACTTCACGGGCGTGCCCGCCGTCGTCGACCTCGCGACGATGCGAGAGGCGCTCGCCGAGATGGGCGGGAACCCCGACAAGATCAACCCGCTCGCGCCGGCCGACCTCGTGATCGACCACTCGGTCATCGTCGACCAGTTCGCGACGGCGCAGGCCTTCGGCAACAACGCGCGGCTCGAGTTCGACCGCAACCGCGAGCGCTATGCGTTCCTGCGCTGGGGGCAGAACGCCTTCCGCAACTTCCGCGTCGTGCCGCCCGACACGGGCATCTGCCACCAGGTGAACCTCGAGTACCTCGCGAGCGTCGTCTTCGCCGGTGCGGGAAAAACCGCCTACCCCGACACTTTGGTCGGGACCGACAGCCACACGACGATGATCAACGGGCTCGGCGTCCTCGGCTGGGGCGTGGGCGGGATCGAGGCCGAGGCCGCGCTCCTCGGTCAGCCGCAGTCCATGCTCATTCCGGACGTGATCGGCCTGAAGCTCGTCGGAACGCTCCCGGCGGGCGCGACCGCCACGGACCTCGTCCTCACCGTCACGCAGATGCTCCGCAAGAAGGGCGTCGTCGGGAAGTTCGTCGAGTTCTACGGCCCCGGCGTCGCAGCCCTCGCGCTGACGGATCGCGCGACGATCGCGAACATGGCGCCCGAGTACGGCGCGACGATGGGCTTCTTCCCCGTCGACGCCGAGACGATCAAGTACCTGAAGTTCACGAACCGCCCCGCCAAGACCGTCGCGCTCGCGGAGGCCTACTGCAAGAAGCAGGGCCTCTTCCGCACGAAGGACTCGCCGGACCCGGTCTTCACGGACACGCTCACGCTCAACCTCAAGGACGTCGAGCCCTCGCTCGCGGGCCCGAGGCGGCCGCAGGATCGCGTCCCCCTCAAGGACAGCAAGCGCATTTTCCGCACGTCGTTGAAGAGCTTCTTGGAAAAGGAATGTGCACCGCTGGAGCAGGCCGCGATAGCCGAGTGGATAGAGGAAGGCGGTCGCCCTGCGGCGGCCTCCCCCTCTTCCTCTTCACCTTCCAAGAAATCTTCCTCTTCAGTCCTCTCTTCGCTGGGTCCTCTCGTCAAGACCG
>JAMQPJ010000139.1 GCA_023717585.1 Thermoanaerobaculia bacterium | reverse complement strand
GAGGCGCTCGATCGCCTCGCGCTCCTCGAAGACGAGAAGGTCCTCCCCTTCGCGCACGACGACGTCGAGCTTGCCGTCGAGAGTGAAGGACGCGAGACCCGACTCGCCGAGCGCCGCACCCGCGAACGCCGGCGCCGCGAGGGCCGACACCGAAAGCGCGCGGCGGACGCCGTGGCAGGCCTCGAGCTGCTGCGCGAGATTCTGGTCGAAGAGGCGCGCGACGATTGGCAGGTCCGGGCGCTCGCGCGAGGCGTCGAGCGCGATCTCGAGGTTGACGGGGTCGCGGTCGGTCACGGCGAGGAGGGCCCGCGCCTGCATGAGTCCCGAGGCCCGCAGGAGGTCGACGTCGCGCGCGTCGCCCGTGACGACGGTCGCGCCCGCCACCTCGGCGGCGCGGCGCCACTCGGGCCGCGTGTCCTGCGTGATGACGACGGCCCGCTCGCCGAGGCGACCGAGCAGCTCGACGACGCGGATGCCGACGTGCCCGAGGCCGCAGACGAGTACGGGCGCGCCGGGCGGCGCGGCCGGCGGCGCGCTCACAGGAGTGCCGTTCATGGAGCGGCGCCATTATGCGGAAAGCCTGACCGTTCGAGGCCCGCGGCCCCGGAAAATGGGCCGTTTTCGGCCTCCGGAGCCTTTTCCGTCCTGTCTCCGGAAAACACCTGAGCCGTCTCAGTCGTTTTTTCCTTGAAATACCGGGATCGTTCCGATTGGCGAACGCCTGCCGGGGGCCCACATTGTCACCGTAAGCAGCAAGGAGGACGCCATGAGAAAACCCACGAACGAGACCAACGAGGCCCGGACCGGAAAGACGGTCGACGGCGGCTTCTACATGAACCGGAAGACCTGGGACCTCGTGACCGTGAACGGAAAGAAGGGCTCCCTTCCCACGAACGACGCCTACGTGAAGATCCCGGCGCTGGCGATGCTGGTGGCCGGCCCGGTGCTCGGCGCCACCCTGGTGGTCTTCCTTCCCTTCGTCGGCATCGCGCTCTTCGCGGCGGCCGGCCTCCGGAAGGTGATGGGACTTCAGAAGGCCGTCAAGGCAGCCGAAGCCCACGAAACGCACTGAACATCCTCGACATCAGGCCAGAAAGAAAAAAAGAGCAAGGAGAACGTCATGAAACGGTTCGAAGGCGGCAGCAAGGTCAAGGGCGGGTTCTATTTCAACCAGACGAGCTGGGACCTCGTGACGGTGAGCGGGAAGCACGGCGTACTGCCCGGCACCTCCCGGGACCTTCATCTGAAGATCCCGGTGCTCCTCATGCTGCTCGGGGCGCCCATCATCGGCGCGACCCTCGTGATGTTCCTCCCCTTCGCCGGCATCGCGCTGTTCCTTCACGCCGGATACCGGAAGATCGTGCCCGCGCCGAAGCCGGCCCCGGAGCCCGCGCCCGCCCGGATCGGATAGTGTCGCTCCCGACAAGGAGCACACCATGCCGGAAGGCCCGGAAGTCGACACCGACAAGCTGCACGAGGCGATCCAGGAGGAGCTCGAGCACGACGGCGGCGCGTTCCTGAAGAGGATCGCGCTCACGACGGCGCTTCTCGCCGCCTGCGCGGCCATCGCGTCGCTGCGCGCAGGCGCCACCGTGAACGAGGCCCTCCTCCTGAAGACCGAGTCGACGCGCCTGCAGGCGGAGGCGTCCGACCAATGGACGTACTATCAGGCGAAGGGCCTGAAGGCGGCCGTACAGGAGGCCTCGATCGCGTCCTGGCTCGCGATCGGCAAGGAACCCCCCGCGACGTACGCCAATGAGCAGAAGCGCTACAAGGACGACCAGATCGAGATCAGCAAAAAGGCAAAGGAGTTGGAGCACGCCCGCGACGAGAAGTCGAAAGAGGCGGACCACCTCCTGCACGAGCACCACGGCTTCGCGAACGCGGTCGCGCTCTTCCAGGTTTCGATCGCGCTCGGCGCCATCGCCGCGCTGACGCGCAACAAGCTCGTATGGTTCGGATCCATGGGCGTGGGGCTGATCGGCATCGCTCTCGTCGCGAAGGCCTTCCTCGGCGGAATCTAGAACGCCGCGCGGAGCGTGAGGAGGCCCTCGTCCGGGTTGAGGACGCCCTTCTTCGACGTGGCCTCGTTGCGCGAATACTCGACGGTGAGATCGAGACCGCGCACGATTCCGAGACGGAACCCGAAGTCGTACTTGCGCCAGTCCCACCCGACGGACGGCGCGACGAATCCGGCCGGCGCGTCGAACAGGTTGTCGATGTACGAGACGCGCACGGCGGGCTCGATCCAGTTGACGACGGACTGGTCTCCCGAGGCGAAGAGGCCCGGCAGCGGAATGCGGGCCGAGAGCTCGGCCTCGTAACCCTCGCGCTCGAGGCCCGCGATCGACTGCTTGACGCCCTGCGCGAAGAGATGCACGGGCCCGAAGCGCGCCTCGAGATTGACGCCGTATTCGCGCTTTTCCCTGCCGTTGACGGGCAGCGCGACGAGGAAGCCCTGCAGGAGCCTGATGTCGCCCGAATAGAAGGTCCCGTGGAGCGACACGCGGTCGGCCAGGTCGCGCCGGAAGTACCAGCCGAGAAGGTCGATGCCGTCGCGGCGGTTCTCTCCCCAGTTGAAGCGCAGGCCCGCGCCGCCGCCGAGCTGGAAGCGGCCCGAGAGGCCCGTGTCGGTCGCCATCGTGTCGTAGAGGATCGGGAAGCCCGAGCCGTAGACGACGGGCGCCGTGGAACCGACCGTGCGCTCCGGCGTGCCGTTGTCGCCCGCGAGGGCGTTCACGTCGCGGAAGAACAGCGGCGTTCCGCCCGTGGCGCTCGCGCGCCAGTAGAGGTGCGGCCCAAACGAGCCCCCCGCCTCGGCGCCCGTCTCCTCGAAGCGGCCGACGGCCGTGCCCCAGAGGCCGTAGCTCTCGAGCTTTCGCGCGATCTGCTTCGAGAAGCGCGGGGCCTTGCCGAGCTCCAGGTAGGCCGTCGTGCCCGGCATCTCCTTCAGCGATTCCCACTTCTTTCCGAGGCGCACGAACGCCTCGCGGAGGTCGACGCGGTCGGCGCTCGAGGTGGGATTGCGGTTGTAGAGGTCGAGGGCGTGCACGACGACCCGGGCGAGGATGTCGGACGTGAGGTCGCCCTCGGCGGTGAGCGCGATGTTCGAGATCTCCGCCGAGGTGTGCGCCGAAACGGTCTGCATGACGACCGGGAACGGCGCGCCCGTGTTCGCGACGGGAAACTCGACCGGGCTAGAGTTGCGCGCGTTCACCTTCATCTCGACCTTCAGCCGGAAGCGGCCCGAGTCCGTGGCGAGGGCGTCCGCGCCGAGAATGGAATCCTGCGCGGAGGCTCTGTGTTCCGTGGAGGCCGTCGCCGCGCAGAGGATCGTCGCGATGAAGAAGCGCCGCATGATCCGGAGGATTCTACTTGGGCGTTTCGAGCCGCTTTTTCAGCGCCGCGATCTGGCGCTCGGACACCTGCTCTTTCGGCAGCGATTCGGCCCAGGCCAGCGCGTCCTCGCGCGTCTTCCTCGCGGCCGGCGCGTCTCCCTTCCGGTCGTAGATGTCGGCGCGGGCGTTCAGGATGACGAGCTTCCGCGGGCCGTAGGCGCGAAGGAGCGCGCGGTCGGAGGCCGCGAGGGCCTCGTCGTACTTCTTCATTCCGCGGTAGGCGAGCGCGAGGCGGGCCGGCGGGTTGTAGTCGTCGGGGAAATCCCGCTCCGAGGCCTCGAGCATCGGTATCCCGCGCTCGGGCTGGCCGAGCTCGAGATAAGCCGTGATGCGATGCGCGTCGAACGCCGCGCGGGCTTCGGGGGTCTTTCCCTTCGCGGCCTCGGCCTCGAGGTACGCGGCCCATTCCTCGAGGACCTTCGTCTTGCCGGCGGCGTCGTCAGCCGAGCCCCGCTCTTCCGCGAACGCCTGGTAGAGGCCCGAGACGTCGTCGACGGCGAGACCCGTGCGCGGCCCGCGGAGGACCTCTTTCGCGTTGCCCGCGAGCTCCGCGACGAGCGTGGGCTTCGACGGGAGAGTCTTGTCCAGCGCCAGCGCGCAGTCGAGGCCCGAGCCCGCGACGTTCGCGGCCGAGGGTGACGCGCGGAGATGCGGGAACGCCTCGCGCGCGACCGTCACGCACGCCTCGTGCTGGCCGCTCGAGGAGAGCGCGAAGAGAAGCGACTCGACGGCGCGCGGGTACGACGGCGAGGACTTCGCCATGCCCTTCAGCGCGGTTCGGTAGGCCTCGGCCGCTTCCTTGTTCTGGCCGGCCGAATAGAAGGCGTCCGCCTTCGCGAGCCATTCGTCGGGCTTGCGGCTGTCACGGCCATGGCCCGCCGCCCGGGCGCCGTCGTCCAGGATCCTCTTGAGCTGAGTGACGGTGGCGCCGCCGACGTACTTGAGAACGACCTTCTCGGCCACGGGATCGATGACGAAGAGGGTGGGCCAGGCCTGAAGCGGATATTTCGCGAGGACCGCGGCGTTCTCGCGCTTCTCGGTGTTGATGGAGAGCCAGACGAACCGTCCGGCCTGCCGCCCGAGCGCCTTGTCCGTGAAGACGAAGGCCCTCATGGAGCGGCACGTGTGTCACCAGGGCGCCCAGGTCTCCAGGAAGATCGGTTTCTTTCCGGCACGCGCGGCCGCGAGGGCCTTCGGGTAGTCGTCCGCGATGAACGGGAGGACTTCTTTCGTCGCCTCTCTCGCCGCGAAGGCGGGAGAGGAAGCTGAAAGAAGACCCGCAAGAAGCAGCGAAGAAGTCACTCTCATGCCGGCACTATACGGCGGGACGAGCCCCGGGTTTCCCTCAGCGCGTCACCGTCGAAAGCGCTTTCTCCGTCTCGGCGAGAAGCGCCTCGGGCCCCACCGGCGCGCCCGTGGCCGCTTTCATCCAGAGGTCGGGCGCGATGTTGCCGAGCCTCGCCATGCGCTCGAACTCTGGGCCGACGGCTCCGGCCTTCTCCATCTGCCGCTCGACCTGGAACGCGATCATGTGGCCGATGGAGTAATCGGGCAGATACAGGAACGCGTTGATCATGTGCGAGTACACCGCGAGGAGCGTGACGTCCTTCTCGCCGAGGACGGGGGCGTAGAAACGGTTCCACACGTCGCGGGCGATCGCGAGCGTCGCCGCCTTCAGCTGGGCGGGCGTCGCGTCGGGGTGCTCGTACATGAAGTGCCAGACGCCCATGTCGACGAGGCCGACCCCCGCGATCTCGTACGTGCCCCAGAACGCGTCGAGCGTCTTCTCCGCACGGGCCTTCTCCGACGGCTTCGCGAGGCCGAGGAGCTCGAGGTCGTGCCCCTGGAAGACAAACGCGAGCGCCTCGGTGAAAGCCGTGTTCGGCACGCCCTTCAGCAGCGGCTCGTCGACGTCGTAGAGGGAGAACGTCTGCTCGACGTTGTGGCCCATCTCGTGGACGGCGATGTTGTAGCCCTTGTAGTTCATGCCGTCCTTCTCGACGCGCGTCCTCAGGTACGCCTTGTGGCCCTTCAGCTCTGCGCCCGACGCGTGGCCGGAGCCGCGCGCGGGATGTACCTCCATGCGGGCGGCGACGTACTCGGCCTTCTCCTTCGAGAACCCCAGCTTCATGAGGAGGTTCGGGATGTCCTTCGCGAAGGCCTCGGGCGTCGGGTATTTCGCCCGCACGAGAGCGTCGAGCTCGGCGCCGGACCTTTCGGGCTGGGGCCGGAAGCCGGGATACCAGACGTCGACGGGCACGAGCTTCCGCCCGAGACGCTTCTCGATGAGCGCCGCGACTTTCGGCACGAGAGGCGACGACAGGACGTCCTCGAGCATCTTCCTGACGCGCGCTTCGGGGAGCTGGCGGTCCTCCTCGAACTTCCGCGCGATGAACGTCGGGGCCGTGGGCGAGTACGGATCGGCCTGCCTCACGGCGCGAAAGTCGGCGAGAAGGGTCGCATAACGCGTGTCGGGTTCGGGGCCGGTCGCGACGGGCTTCTCGGGCAGGTCCGAGTCTTTGACGCCCGCCTTTCTGACCTCGTTCGTGAACGGATTCCAGTCGACGCCGGGATTGTCGAGGACGGCCTGCGGAATCGTCTGGTCGACGATTCGTTCCATGACCCGACGGATCGCACGCTGCTTCGCGGGCCCGCGCTCTTTGTCGGCGTAATCGGACTTGATCTCGTCGCGGAGGTTCCAGTGCGAGAGGAGGCGCATCTTCGCCGGGAAGAGGCGAGCGCCCTTCTCGTCCACGAGGTGGTGCATCCAGATGTTGTACGAGGCGATGTACTGCTCCGAGCCGGACTGGGCCTTCGCGATCGCGAGATTCACGCTCGCGGGAACGCGCCGCGCGAAACGGTCGGCGAGGCGCGCTTCGGCCCACTGGCGCCGCGTCCAGGACGTACCGAGGCGCAGCTTCTCCTCGAGCGTGTACACGGGGAAGTTGAGGAGCGTCGTGAACGCGAGCTTGTTCTCGAAGAGGTCATCCGTGAGGTGAGCGCCCGGCTGGTAGCCCGCGAGCGCCTCGTCGAAAGGCAGGATCGGCCCGCTGTCGAGGTCCACGTGCATCCTGAGATCGCGGGCGGCCTCGTCCATGTGCCCCTTCAGCGAGACGTAGCCGGCCGAAAGGCGCGCGAAGAGGGCGTCCCGCGTCGCGGCGTCGGACGCGGTGTTCGCCTTCGCGAACGCCACGAAGGCCGCCGCGTCGCCGTCGGCCGCGCGCCAGAGCGCGGCGGCCTGCTTTTTCCCGCGCGCCTGCTCGGGCGTCTCGGCGCGCATCGTGAAGATTGAGAGTCCAAGGAGAGCGAAGAGAAGAATTTTGCTGAATCGCATGGCTGGTCGACATCTTAGCGGGCCCTGCATTCCGAACCTTCTAAGAAATCTTCAATTCCTTCTCTTTCTTAAAGCCTTCTCTTCTTGTCTTCCTACGGCAGCTCGACCGGCGTGAGACCGCCCTCTGTGATGGAGAAGGCCTTGCTGGCGCCGCCGTCGACCGCGAGCGTGTAGCTGCCCGGCGCGACGTTCTCGATGCGGCGGAAGCCTCGCTGGCCGGACCCGTCGGCGGAGACCACGATGCGCCCGTCGATGTTGAAGACCGTGTAGGGATAGGGCACTCCGGCGGCCGTCTTCAGCGTGGCGCGCGCGGTGCCGGTCGCGAGCGTCTTCGGCCCCGCGGTGATGTCGATCGAGCCGCCCGGCGTGAGCGCGATGGGCACCGTTTGCGAGGGCACGGAGACGCCGTCGAGAACCGCGGGCGCGTAGCCGCTCGCGTCGACGATCAGGGAATAGCGCCCGGGCTTGAGCGACGGGATCTCGCCCACGCCGTTCGTGTCGAGAGAGAGCGTGCCCGTGAAGACCGCCGTCCGGGCGCCGTCGAAGACGCGCGCGAGGACGCCGCGCAGCGGCACGCCGTAGAGGCCGTCCTTCACCTGGATGCCGATCCCCTCGCCGCGCGTCAGCTCGATCGTGAGGTTCTCCGAGCTTCCGTCTTCTGCGGCCGTGACGTTGCGTTTGTCGTACTGGTAGTCGGGCTTGCGCACGTTGAGCGTGTAGGCCTGCGGGGCGATGTCGGTGAACGTGAAGAGCCCGTTGCTGTCGGTCGTGGACATGCGCTGGAACGGGCCCGCGCCGGCGGCGCCGCCCAGCTCGACCGTCGCGTCCGCGAGAGGCTGCTTCGAGCCGCCGTCCGTCACGATGCCGGTGAC
>JAMQPJ010000121.1 GCA_023717585.1 Thermoanaerobaculia bacterium | reverse complement strand
AGGTGCCTGCGGAACAGCGCGTCGAAGACGGCATCGTGCGCGGAGGAATGATCGTCGCCGAGCCACCAGAACCAGTCGGACGCTTCGGCGGCGAAGAGCGCGGCCTTGGCCGCGGCCGGCGTCGCGTCGCCGTTCAGGACGTCGGCGGGGGAGACCACGGGCGCGGACGCGATCTCTCCCCCGAGAGCTTCGCGCGCGGTGTGGAGGAGGCTCCACGCCTTGTTCTTCGGAGGCGCTCCGATCCACGTCGCGAGGTTCCCGTCCACCCAGGAGCCCGCGACCACGCGTTCGAGGCTCGCGGGCGGGACGGTGAGGCGTTGAAGCGCCTCGGTGGGCGTCACGACCTCGAAGTCCTGCCGCGCGGAGAGCGCCGCCGCGAGCGCGCGCAGGAACGGCGCGCCGTTCTCGGGATACGACTCCCACGCGTTCTCGCCGTCGAGGATCACGGGGACGACGAGTTCGGCCTCGGGCGCCGCCGCGCGGATCGAAAGCAGGCGGGCGACGAAGTCGGCGGCGGCGTCCTGGGGATTCCACGTCGCGTACGAGAAGCCGATCCGGTCCGAGAGGATGCGGTCGCGGAAGAAGATGTCGGGCGACGGGACGCCCGCGAGGCGCCACGGCCGGAATACCGTGCGCGCGCGGTCGCCCTCGCCGAAGCGCAGGCCGGCCGGCAGCGACTGCAGGAGGACGGCCTCGTCCGACGCGGTCCACGCGACGCCGGCCTCGCCGAGCAGCGCGAGCGTGCCCTCCGAGAGCGCCCCTTCGGGCGGCCACATGCCGCGCGGGCGGAAGCCGAAGTGCTTTTCGAACGTCCCGAGGCCGAGCGCGAGCTGCGACCGCGCGTCGTCGGAGTGCGAGAAGCGAGGCACCGGAACGGGCAGGTCGGGACGCGCGTCGCGGCCCGCGCTCGAGTCCAGGAGGAGCGGCAGGATCGGGTGGTGGTAGGGGCTCGTCGCGGCCTCGACGAGGCCCGACTCGAAGGCGCGCTTCCACGCGGGGATCACGCCCCCGAGGAACGCCGCCTGATGATCCAGGAGCGCGTTCTTCTCCGTCTCGGTGAAGCCGTGCCCGCGCTTGCGCAGGTGGACGAGGAGAGCGTCCTTCTGGAGGGCCGGTCCCGACCACGCGAGATGGAACAGGACGACGAGGTCCGTGAGGTCGGCGGGGGAGAGCGCCTCTCCTTCGTCGGCCCGCCGTTGGAGATCCGCGAGGCGCGGGAACCGCTCGAGGATGCGCGGGTGGACGGCGAAGAAATTCTGGCGGGCAAAGCGCACCGCGGCCGAATCCCACTCCGACGCGGGCGTCCTCGCGACCTCGAGAAACGCGTCCGACCCGCCTCGCGCGAGGAGGTCGATCTGGTCGAGAAGCGCGGGCACGAGGTTCGCGGTGTGGTGGATGCGAGGCTCCTCCGAGAGGAGCGCGGGCAGGTCGAAGTAGTCCTTCAGGGCATGGAGGCGCACCCACGGGAGCGCGGGCGGCACGCCGTCGAACGTCGGATACCACGGCTGGTGGAAATGCCAAAGGAAGACGACGCGGAGAGGCGGGACGGTCACGCACCCCCCTTTTATCGTCCGGGGCTGCCGGACACAAGTTGCGCCCGGCTGCTAGAATCCCCACCCTTGGGCCCCCGGATGAGTTCGGGTCCCGCGCGACGGTCCCCTCCGAACCGTGTCAGGTCCGGAAGGAAGCAGCACTCAGGAGAAAGGCCCGGGCGCCGCGGATCGCCCGGACTCATCGGGGGGCTCGGGGCCCTTCTTTTCGAGTACAGTTCCGACGTGACCGACCAGGCCTCCTACGTTCCCCTCGCCCGGAAGTGGCGGCCCCGCAAGTTTGCGGACGTCGTCGGCCAGGACGAGATCGTGCGCGCCCTCACGAACGCGGTTTCCGCCGACCGGTTGGCGCATGCGTACCTCTTCTCGGGCCCGCGCGGCGTCGGCAAGACGACCACGGCGCGCCTGCTTGCCGCGGCGATCAAC
>JAMQPJ010000116.1 GCA_023717585.1 Thermoanaerobaculia bacterium | reverse complement strand
GAGGCGCTCGGCGCGACGAGCCTCGTGGGCATCCCGATTCACCGCGAGGGCGAGCTCATTGGCGTCCTCGGCATGTCGTGGGCCGAGCCGCGCGCCTTCCCGCCCGACGAGCTCGTCTTTTTCGGGCGCGTCGCCGACCAGCTCGCGCTCGCGATCCGCGCGGCGCGCCATTACGGGAACCTGCAGCGCCAGCTCGAGGCTCTCGCGCTCGAGCAGCGGCGCCGCGAGCTCGCCGACCGCGACCGGAGCCGGCTCACCGCGATGCTCGTGCACGATATGAAGAACCCGCTCTCGGCGCTCTCGGCCGCGCTCGAGCTCACGCGCGACAAGGAGCGGAAGGCGGGCGACGAGCGTCTCGCGAAGATGCTCGACGGCTCGCTGGCATCTGCGCGCGGCCTCTCGGGGCTCATCGAAGACGCCCTTCTCGTCTATCGCGCGGCGGATGCGCCCGAGACCGAGAAGCGCCCGACGGCGCCGGCCGAGGCGCTCTCGCTCCCGCTCGAAGAGGCGCGCTGGCTCGCGGTCGCGCGGCGCGTCACCGTCGCGGCCGACGTGCCGAAGGACCTTCCGCGCGTGCCTCTCGCCCCCGCGATGTTCCGGCGGGCCGCCGCGAACCTGTTCGGCAACGCGGTGAAATTCAGCCCGCCCGGAGGCACCGTGCGCGTGAAGGCGGAGATCGTGTCCGAGGACGGCCGGCCCTTCCTGCGTGTTTCCGTGGCGGACGAGGGGCCGGGCTTTCCCGCCGCCGAGAAGTCCCGGATCGCGACGCCTTATCTGAGGTTCCAGGGAAGCGAGGCTGTGCCCGGAACCGGCCTCGGCCTCACGGTCGTCCAGAAGGTCCTCCAGGCCCACGGGGGCCGGCTAGACGTCGCGAACAACGAGGGCGGTCCCGGCTCGACGTTCACGCTCTGGATTCCGGCCTGATTTCGCGCACCGCGCTGCAGAGATGGATCTTCCCTGGGCCCTTGATCCTGGCCACCCCCACCTCCTCGAGCGTTAGGCCAGAGTGTCGACTTTATCGGGTCAACTGCCGAGTCCGCTGCAGCGCGTTGTTAGGTGGCGACTAGGCGCCCCACGATTCCGATGCCGAGCGAGCATTAAGGTAAGCGCGAAGGGAATACCTCGAACGGCTGCGAGCCGGGTTGGCCATTCTCAAAGATGCTGCTGACATAGGACAAATAGGGTTGAGCCGAAGTGACTTCCACCCAGGCCATGTTCTCGTACGCAGCGCCGGTAGGGAAATCGGGAATAGGGAGACGAAACTGCTGAACCTGCCGAGCCGGAATTGAATAAGAGATTTCGAGTAGTGGGGCGGACGGACGAATGGGTAGGACGCGGACAAGAACTGCCGCTCCCTCCTCGCCGGCATTTAGGATAGTGAGGTTCACACGCCTACGGTAGTCCTCGCCTATCGCGGCCGCGCACGTCCAGGACGAACCGAGGTCCACATCTCCGGCGATGGTCGTGGCGCCTGCGGGAAATAGCGACGAGAATACCGGGAGCGGCGCCCGCCCCTGATCTATCACGAAGCGTTGGAAACCGAAGCCGCAGCCGTAAAGCCCGTCTACCTTAACCACGTTGGCACCAAGAACCACCCCCGGCGACGCCTCTACCTTGATGAACGCGAGAGCGCCTTGCGCGTCGCCGCAGTTGCCGAGGTAATACTCTGCGTTGTGCGGTAGCACGGGTACCGGGTCGGACAGGCACGGGACAGGGCCGAAGCTTGGAAATCGGTCTACTGTTTGAACGTATCCAGGCGTTTCGCGAGTGTTGTAGGCCTGAACACGGGAATACCAGGCAGTGAATGTAGGCAACGAAGTGCCAGTCGAGCGTGTGGGAGCCGGTGCGTAGAAGACAGGAATGTAGGCCGTGGTTTGAGATGCGGCAGGATGTCCCATCACGAGGAGGAGAGGGGAAACATAGAGAAACCGCGTGGGAAAACCTCTAGTAATCGATCGCATCGGGTGCTCCTTGACGAGCAACGTACGCCAAATGTAGTGGGAATCGCTTTCGCCACCTAACTATTATTAGGCCGCACGGAAGACTACAGATGTAATGACGTTTCGGCGAAGGTCACTGCAGATAGAGACCTTTTGGTCACGGGTAGAGATCTCTCTCAAGCGAAGCCGCGCCCAGAGCCTACTCAGTCGAATTCGCGCCGCGGCGGCGCCTGCTCGAGGCCGACGCGCCCGGTGACGATGTCGGCCCTGAAGTAGCTCTCGCCGCGGATTTTCGCGCCCGCCATGCGGCGCAGCATCGCGATCTGGCCCGTGTGCGTGAGCGCGTCCGCGACAGGCCCCGCGAACACCTTCGTCGCCGCGTTCGCGAGCGGCCGGCCCGCCGCGAGCCGCGCGTCGAAACGCTCGAGCGCGGCGAAGAAACGGGCGACTTCCTGATCCCAGGGCAACGGCGCGGCATCCGTCCACACGGCCTCTCCGTCCACCATCGTCAGCGCCCAGTCGAAGAGGTCGCCCATGTGCGCGAGGATCTGGACCGCCGTGCGCCCGCCCTCGCCCGCGGGAAAGTCGCCGAAGCCCTCCGGCGCCCCGCGAACGGCCTTGCCCGCGCGGTACGCGAGCGTCGCGACGGTGTGGCGAAGCATCGGGAGATCGGGATCGGGCGCGCTCACGCGTTCAGCTTCAGAACGATCTTGCCGAACGCCTCTCCCGATGCCATTCGCTCGTAGGCCTTGCGCGCTTCGGCGAGCGGAAACTCGCTGTCGACGACGGGATCGATCCGGCCCGCCTCCACGGCCTTCAGCATCGCCGCGAACTCGGAGTCCGTGCCCATCGTGGACCCGAGGATCGAGAGCTGCTTCCAGAAGATGATGCGGATCTCCTCCTCGGGATTCGGGCCGGAGGTCGCCCCGCACGTGACGATGCGGCCCTTCTTCGCGGCCGCCGTGAGCGAGTGCCGCCACGTGGCCGCGCCGACCGAGTCCACGACGACGTCCACCCCGCGCTTGCCCGTGAGCTCGCGGATCGCCTTGCCGACGTCCGCCGTCTTGTAGTTGATCGTCTCGTCCGCCCCGAGCTCCCGGGCGCGTTTGAGCTTTTCCTCCGACGAGGACGTGGCGAAGACGCGGGAAGCTCCGCAAAGCTTCGCGATCTGCACCGCGAACGTCGAGACGCCGCTGCCGACACCGTGCACGAGCACGGTCTCTCCCGGCCGGAGCGCCGCGCGCGTCACGAGCATGCGCCACGCCGTGAGACCCACGAGCGGAAACGCGGCGGCCTTCTCGGGAGAGAGGCGGCTCGGCGCAGGGTAGACGTTCGCGCGCGGGACGACGATCTTCTCCGCGAAGGTCCCGTGCAGGTGTTCGCCGAGGATGCGAAAGCGCACGCAGAGGCTGCTCTCGCCGGAGACGCAGAACTCGCACGTCCCGCACGAAAGGCCGGGCTGGAGAACGACGCGCGTTCCCGGGGCCGGCCCCGTGACGCCGGGCCCGAGCGCCTCGACGACACCCGCGCCGTCGGCGCCCGGCACGTGCGGAAACGCCACGGGGACACCGGGAATCCCGTCCCTCACGAAGATGTCGAGCCGGTTGAGCGCGGCCGCCTCGACCCGAACGAGCACCTCGCCGGAACCCGGCGCGGGGTCGGGGCGCTCACCGACGGTCAGAACGTCGTTGCCTCCGTGAGCCGTGAAGAAGACCGCTTTCATGGGTGCCTCCGAGCGGCCGAGATTAGCCGACCGCCGCGTCGTTCATAATGCGGGATTCGGGCGCTCCGCGCACCCGGAGAAGAGGAGCCGCATGAGGGCCTGGGAAATCAGACAGAAGAGAGCGCAGAAGAGGGCGCGTGAGCTCGCGCGCAAGGACAAGAACAAGCACGCGAAAGAGACGTCCACCTTCCGGCTCGTCGTGGCCGGGCGGGAAGGAGACGCCTCCGTCGTGGCGTCGGTCATCGTGAAGAACCCGGACGAATCCGTCGCCGAGGCGACGTTCGACGAGATCGAGCGCGGGATCACGCTGATCGTGGAAGGCGAACGCGGCCTCATTCAGCGCGTCGTCGTCGAGGAAAAAGTCGAGGTCACCGAGCCGGAGCTCGTCCGCGAGGTCCGCGTCCGGGTCCTCTAGCCGTTCAGACGTCGAGGCGCGCGACGACGGCGTCGCCCGCCTCCGTCGTCGAGAGCCTTCCTCCCAGGTCCCGCGTCGTTTCCCCGGCCGCAAGGCACGCCGCGACAGCGCGCTCGACGCGCCCGGCGAGATCCGCCCGCCCGACGTGGGCGAAGAGCATCCCGAGACTCCGGATCGACCCGAGAGGATTCGCGATCCCCCGGCCGGCGAGGTCCGGCGCCGAGCCGTGCACCGGCTCGAAAACGGATACCCGGCCCGGGCTCACGTTTCCCGAAGGCGCAAGCCCGAGCCCCCCCTGCAGCGCGGCCCCGAGATCCGAGAGGACGTCGCCGAAGAGATTGTTCGTGACGACGACGTCGAGCGCGCCCGGCGAGAGCACCATCTCGTGGGCGAGCGCGTCCGCGAACATGTGCCGCGCCTCGCACGAGGGGAACGAGGCGGCGACCTCCAGGAAGACGCGGTTCCAGAGGCCGCCGCCGCGCTTCTGGACGTTGTGCTTGTCGGCCATGAGGACGCGCGGGCGCCGCCCGAACTGCCGGGGCTTCACGAACGTCTCCGCAAACGTGAAAGCCGCCCGGCAGATCCGCTCGACGCCGCGGCGCGTCGTCACGTCCTCCTCGACGGCTTCCTCCTCCGGAGTGCCCTCTCCCGACGAGCGGCCGCGGCCCGAGTAGGGCCC
>JAMQPJ010000078.1 GCA_023717585.1 Thermoanaerobaculia bacterium | reverse complement strand
ACGGAAGCGGAGATCGTCAGGTCCTTCGACGCGCCGGGGAGCGGTTCCTTCTTGACTCGGCGTGCGGCCGCGGCGAGGGCCGCGACGTCCTCGACCGACGTGCGGCCGCAGACGCCGCAGGCCGAGCCCATCACGGTCGCGCGGCGCGCGCGCGAACGGTTCGCGCGGGGGGCGAGCGTGACGACGCGGACGTTCTTCGCGAGCTCCGGTGCGACACGCGGATCGTCGGGCGGCTCGAGGGCCAGGACTTCGTCGATGCTCTCGATGACGCCCTCTCCGAAAAGGAGCCCGACCACGAGGTCGTCGTCGTCGCCCGGCGTCCGCATCGTCACGACAAACCGCTCCGGTTCGGCCCCGCCTTCCTCGAGCCGGATCTCGAGCGGCTCCTCGGCGACGAGGGAATCCTTCTCCCAGCGTGTGCCGCCGGCGTCACGCCTGAGCACGAGGGTGGCCACGGAGGACTCGCGGCGCGCGTCCGTCACACGGCTAGCCTACACTCCGAGTCTTGACGCCCGGACACGTTCTCGTCCCGTTTTTCGCCGCGGCCGCCCTCCTGCCGTTCGTGTCCCCCGCCGCGGCACTCGTGACGGGCGTGGCCGTGGCGCTGGTTCTCGGAAACCCGTGGCTCCCCCGCACGCAGAAGCTCGCACCCCTCCTTCTCGGCGTTGCGGTGATGGGGCTCGGCGCGGCCGCCGATCTCGGCGTCGTGGGACGCGTGGGTCTCAGGGGAATCGGCTACACGGCCGTGGGCATCTCGCTGACGTTTCTCGCCGGACTCCTTCTCTCCCGTGTTTTCGGCGTCGAGCAGGACACGGCCCTCCTCGTAATGGCCGGGACCGCGATCTGCGGGGGCAGCGCGATCGCGGCCGTGGCCCCGGCCATCAAGGCGAAGGCGGAGTCCATCTCCGTGGCGCTCGCGACGGTGTTTCTTCTCAACGCCGTGGCGCTCGTAGTGTTCCCGCCGCTCGGCCGCTTCGCGGGCCTGGACGAATCGCAGTTCGGCCTGTTCGCAGCGCTCGCGATTCACGACACGAGCTCGGTCGTCGGCGCGGCGACCGCGTACGGGCCGAAGGCCGTCGAGATCGCCACGACCGTGAAGCTCGCGCGCGCCCTCTGGATCGTGCCCGTGGCGCTCGTCATCGGATGGGCACGCGCGCGCCGCACGGGAGAGCGCGGAGCGCCCGCCGCGAAGCTGCCCTGGTTCCTCGCCGGGTTCGTGGTCATGGCCGCGATCGTGACGTGGTTTCCCACGCTTCGGCCCGCCGGGCTCGCGGTCGCAGCCGGCGCGACGCGCGTCCTCGTCGTCACGCTCTTCCTGATCGGCGCGTCGCTGACGCGCGACGCGCTCCGCCGCGTGGGACTCCGGCCGGTCGCCCTCGGCGTGGCGCTCTGGATCCTCGCGGGCGGCGTCACGCTGGCGGCGCTGAAGGCCGGCTGGATCGGCTGAGGGTCAGATCCCCCCGCCGTCCACGAGCGGGATGTCGTAGACGGGCTCCTGGAAGGCGGTCACCTCCGTTCCGAAGAGCGAGTACGTGCCCATCTTGAGGAGTGGAGGCGAATAGACGTGGAGCGTGACGAGATCGCCGCCGTCTTCCGCGAGGTTCGAAACCTGGTGGATGTCGGCGTCCTCGGTGGCGCAGATCGTCCCCGGCCCGATCGAGCGGGAGCGCTCCGCGTAGATCATGCGGTTGCGGGCGCGCGAAAAGACGGTTTCGAGCGCCGTGCCCTGGAGTACGCGCACGCCGCAGGTCGAGCCCTGGTGATCGTGGATGGGGCTCCGCTGGCCGTTCCTCCAGCACAGGACGAGCGCCTGGTAGGCCGGTCCCGTGTGCACGAGGTTGCGCCGGTAGGTCACGTCGCCGAAGACCACGAACTGCTTCACGTCTTCGAGCGTGATCGTGAGCCCGCCGAGCGCGCGCTTCAGTTCGTGCAGCGGAATGCGCTCCCTCCGCGCGTCGAGCTCCTCGAGGAGCAGGTCGAGAGAAGACGTCATGCAAGCCGCCTCGGGAATCGTAGCATCGGGAGGGCGCTTCGCTAGACTCCGGGCGTGGACATTCCGGGCGCCCTTCGCGCCGTGCTGGAACGCGTCGCGCCCTTCGCTCGCGCGGTCCGGGACCGGCTCCTTCTCCTCGCACGCGCGGCCCGGGACCGCCTGCGCCGCGTTTCGCGCCCGGTTCTCTTCTTCGTCGCGGCGACCGCCGCGCTCTGCCTCGTCGCGGCGATCGTCGTCGTTCTCTACTTCTCCCGCGTCGTCTCGCGCACGATGGATGGGCGGCGGTGGTCGCTCCCGACGCGCCTCTACTCCGACGTGTGGGCGGTGCGCGCCGGGGACACGCTCTCGGCCGACGACATCGTGCGGCGCCTCGGACGCCTCCGCTACGCCGAGGTGCCGAAGGCCCCGGTCGCGGCGGGGCAGTACGCGCTCGTGAAGGGGCGGATTCTCGTCTCCGTGAACCAGCGGGAGACCGCATGGGGACGGTCTCCCGGCGTCGCGGCGGAGATCGAGTTCTCGGGCCGCCGCGTGGCCGCGCTCAAGCGCTCCGACGACGGCACTCCTCTGCCTTACGTCGTCTTCGAGCCGGAGCTCGTCGGGTCGGTGTACGACGAGAAGATGCAGGATCGCACGCTCGTCACGGTCGATCAGATTCCCCCCGTGGTGCTCGACGCGATCCTGACGACCGAGGACCGCGACTTCTTCAAGCACGCCGGCATCTCGTTCCGCCGCCTCGCGGGAGCCGTCCTCCAGGGCGCGGCGAGAGGCGCCGCGGTACGGGGCACCTCCACGCTCACCCAGCAGCTCGTGAAGAACATGTTCCTCACACCGGAGAGGAAGCTGAAGCGCAAGGTCGTCGAGGCGCTGATGGCCGTGATCCTCGAGGCGAAGTACAGCAAGAAGGAGATCCTCGAGGCTTACCTGAACGAGATCTACCTCGGCCAGCGCGGCTCGATCTCGGTCACGGGCGTCGAGGAAGCGGCGCGCTTCTACTTCGGAAAGAGCGTCTCCAGGCTGGACCTCCCGGAGGCCGCGATGCTTGCGGGCCTCA
>JAMQPJ010000035.1 GCA_023717585.1 Thermoanaerobaculia bacterium | reverse complement strand
GCGCCGCGGAGCGGTCGTGGACCCTTGACACCGGACATCCGGGAAGGAGTTTCATCTATCGGCGGCTGCTTAGCAGCCGCCGCATATCAGAAGAAACGCCATCGTCCGAGCGCTGTTCACCCTTCTAAGAAAGCCCGGATTTCGGCGAATCGGCCTAGGATTGCATGGCCGTGCGGAAGGAACGAGTGGAAAGTAGGCCCGATATTTCCGAAACGCAAGGAATTCTTCGCCCCTGGCCCGAGGTGTTCGCCGCGTCGCGCGTGACGACCCTCGTCGCGACGTGGTTCGGGGCAGGGCTTCTCCCGGTGGCGCCCGGCACATGGGGGAGCCTCGCCGCGATCCCGATCGCCCATCTCGTCGTGACGATCTGGGGGGTCTGGGCTCTCGTCGGCGTGGCGCTCGCGGTCACGCTCGTCGGCGTGCACGCGGCGGGCGAGACGGCGCGTCTCCGCGGCATCGGCGATCCCCCCGAAGTGGTGGTGGACGAGGTCGCGGGGCAGTCCATCGCGCTCCTGCCGGTCTATGCGCTCGTGCCGCCCGGAGCCACGGTCGTCAGGATCGGCGCCGTGCTCCTGGCGTTCGCCCTCTTTCGTGCCCTCGACGCCTGGAAGCCCGGCCCGATCGGCGCGCTCGAGCGGCTGCCGGGGGGATGGGGCGTGATGATGGACGACGTCCTCGCCGGCGCCGTCGCGGGAGCGCTCGCCGGCGCCGCGCTCCTCCTGGCGCGATGATCGAGAGCGCCCTCTCCGGCCTGCGCGCGGTCGTGCGCGAGAACGTTCCGCTTTCCGGCCGGACGACGCTCCGGATCGGCGGACCGGCCCGGTACTTCGTGGAAGCCCACGATGCAGAGGCGCTTGCGGCGCTCCTCCGCGCGGGTCGCGCCGCGGGACTGCCGGTTCTCGCGCTCGGGAAGGGGTCGAACCTCCTCGTTCCCGACGCGGGATTCCCCGGCGTCGTGTTCACCCTCGCGGGCGACTTCCTCGCGACCAGGATCGAGGCGCCGGAAGTCGTTGCGGGCGGCGGGGTGTCCCTCATGTCGCTCGCCGTGGCGGCGCAGGGGGCGGGCCTCTCGGGCCTCGAGAACCTCTCCGGCATTCCGTCCTCGCTCGGCGGAGCGGTGCGCATCAATGCCGGGTCCTACGGCTCGGAGCTGTTCGACATCCTCGTGGCGGCCGATCTCGTCTCGGGCGCCGGGGAAAGGCGCACGGCGCCGGCGTCCGGGATCCCGCATGGCTACCGGTGGACGGCGCTCTGCGACGCCGACGACATCGTGATCGGGGCCCGCCTCCGCCTCGCGCCGAAACCGCCCGCCGAGATCGCGTCGTGGATGGCGGAGGTGACCGCGAAGAGAAAGAACGCGCTTCCGAAGCAGCCGAACGCCGGTTCGATCTTCAAGAACCCGCCGGGCCTCTTTGCGGGGAAACTGCTAGAGGAATGCGGGCTGAAGGGCCGCCGCGTCGGAGGCGCCGAGATCTCGCCCGTTCACGCGAACGTGATCGTCAACGTCGGCGGAGCGACGGCGTCCGACGTCAAGTCGCTGATGGAAGAGATGAAGAATGCCGTGAGAATCAGGTTCGGCGTCGAACTGACAGCCGAGATTCGACTTCTCGGATAACGTATCGCTCGTTCCTCCGGAGGACCGGCTCATGAGAAGACATTCCGCTTTCCTCTTTTCTCTCCTCCTCTCGACCACGGCGCTTTTCGGGGCCTGCGGAAAGAAGGAGCTTCCCGACCTCGCGATCGGCGTGATCGCGGAGCTCACCGGCGACATTCCCGCCGTCGGCGCCTCGTGCAAGAACGCGGCCGAGATGGCCGTCGCCGAGATCAACGCCGCCGGCGGCGTGAAGATCGCGGGGAAGGCCCATCAGCTCCGGCTCGTCATCGAAGACAGCAAGGGAGGGGGAACGGAGGCGGGCGAGGCCCTGAAGCGCCTCGCCGCCGAAGACAAGGTGTTCGCGATCGTGGGTCCGAACGCGAGCGTGGGCGCGATCCCCGCCGCGCAGGTCGCGGAGGACATGAAGATCCCCATGATCACTCCCTGGTCCACGAACCCGTTGACGACGGCGGGGAAGAAATGGGTCTTTCGCTCGTGCTTCACCGACGCCTTCGAGGGGCGCGTCCTCGCGAAGTTCGCGACGGGATACCTTCACGCGGCGAAGGCGGCCGTTCTCTACGACCCGGGCTCTCAGGCGCCGAAGAGCCAGGCCGAGCTTTTCCGGAAGGACTTCGAGGAGGCTGGAGGCAAGGTCGTCGCCTTCGAGACGTACAAGACGGGCGAGAAGGACTTCGCCGCCCCGCTTTCACGCATCGCGGCTTCCGCTCCCGACATCATCTTCCTGCCGAGCTATTACAACGAAGTCCCTCTGCAGCTCCGCGAGGCGCGCAAACTCGGGATCAAGGTTCCCTTCCTCGGCAGCGACAACTGGAGCAGCCCTGAGCTGGTCAAGTTGAGCGGCGCGGATGCCGAGGGGGCGACGTTCTGCAACCACTATGCGCCGGAAGTGCGCGTGGACGCGGTCGCGCGCTTCGTCACGCCCTACAAGAACAAGTACTCTCAGACGCCCGACGACGTCGCCGCGCTGACGTACGACTCCTTCAAGCTCCTCGCGAAGGCCCTCGCGGGCGCTTCGGGGCTGGATCGCGAGGCGATTCGGGAGGCTCTGTCGAAGATCCGCGAGTTCGAAGGTGTCACGGGCAAGATGACGTTCAAGGAAGGTTCGGGCGACCCGGTCAAGAGCGCCGTGATGATGAGGGTCGAAGGCGGCAAGCCGGTCTTCGTGACGGTCGTCGATCCCTGACCTTCGGTCGCTCGTCGATTCCGGACGTCCACGAAGCTCCCGCCTCGCCATCACCCTCAATCGCTCGAGCCTCCGGGCCCGTACAATCTCAGGAATGTCGAGCCCCGCCGGAATCCGCGCGCTCATCCTCGCCGGCGGGAGCGGCACGCGGCTGTGGCCGCGCTCGACCGACGACAGGCCGAAGCCTTTTCTCGCCCTGACGGGCGGAGAGTCGCTGCTTCGGGAGGCCTGGCGGCGCGCCGCCGACCGCGCCGGAGCCGGAAACGTCTTCGTCTCGGGCCGCGCGTCGCACGAGCCGATCCTCGTCGCCGAGCTCCCGGAAGTCCCTTCCTCGCGTTTCGTTCTCGAGCCCGTGCGCCGCAACACCGCGCCCGCGATTGCCCTTTCGGCGCTGGCGGCCTCGGACGAGGCGCCCGACGCCGTTCTCGCCGTGCTGCCGTCCGACCAGGCGGTGCGCGACGAGCCGGCGTTCCTCGCCGCGCTTCGCGCGGCGGCCGCGGCGGCGCGAACGCAGGACTCGTTCGTGACTCTCGGGATTCCTCCGACGCGGCCCGAGACCGGGTTCGGGTACATGGAGGTCGAAGGGGAAGAGATTTCTGCTGAAGAGAATAAAGAAAAGAAAGAGAAGATTTCTGAGAAGGGGAAGAAGAGAAGAGAAGAAGAGATCTCTTTGAAAGGGAAGAGGGGACAAGGAGAAAGAGAGATTTCTTCGAATGGAAAGAGGGGAGGGGCGGCGGCTGCGCCCGCGACGCGGCGGGTCGTGCGGTTCGTGGAGAAGCCGACGCGCGCGCGTGCGGAGGAGTTTCTCGCCGCCCCCCCGGGCCGCTTTTTCTGGAACGCCGGCATCTTCGTGTTCCGGGTTTCTTACCTTTTCGAAGAACTCTCCCGGACCGCCCCCGAAATCCTCGACATCGCCCGCCGCGCGCATGCGGCCCGGAAGACCGGTGATTCCTCTTCCTTCAAGGAAATCTTCTCTTCCTCCCAATCAATCTCGATCGATGTCGCCGTCATGGAGAAAGCGAAAAACGTACTCGCCATCCCGTGTGCCTGCGGCTGGAGCGACCTCGGCTCGTGGGACGCCGTCTTCGAGTTCCGGGGCGGGACCTCCGCGCGAAACGTCCTCGAAGGGCCGGCCGAAGCCGTGGATGGCTCCGGCAATCTCGTGCTGGCGGGGGCGCGGCCCGTGCGCGTCGTCGGCCTCTCGGACGTCGTGGTCGTGGAATCTGAAGACGGCCTCCTCGTGATGCGCCGGGGCGCGTCCGACGCCCTGCGGCGGAGCGTGGAGGAGGCGCTTCCGAGATGACGGTGACCGCCCCTCTTCTCGCGTCTCTCTCCCGGCTCGTGGCGACCGTGCGGACCGCCTACCGTGGGCCCGCGGCCGCGGTCGAGGACGCGGTCGTGTGCCTCCTCGCGCGCGGCCATCTCCTCATCGAGGACGTGCCGGGCGTGGGCAAGACGACGCTCGCCACGGCGCTCGGCAAGTCGATCGGAGTCGGCGTCCGCCGCATCCAGTTCACGCCGGACACGCTTCCGTCCGACATCCTCGGCCTCACGGTCTTCAACGTGCGGTCGCAGGAGTTCGAGTTTCACCCGGGCCCCGTGTTCACGCCCGTGCTCCTCGCCGACGAGATCAACCGGGCGACGCCGAAGACCCAGGCGGCGCTCCTGCAGGCGATGAACGAGCGCGCCGTCTCCTCCGACGGCGTCACCCGGCCGCTTCCCGAGCCGTTCCTCGTCCTCGCGACCCAGAACCCGGTGGAGTACCTCGGCACCTACCCGCTTCCGGAGTCGCAGCTCGACCGCTTTCTCATGCGCATCTCACTCGGCTATCCCCCGGTGGAGGACGAGCGGCGACTCCTCGTGTCGGGCGGTGCCGACCGCATCCTCGCGGCGCTGGCGCCCGCGCTCACGCTCGAGGAGCTGGGGGCGGCCCAGGCCGCCACCGAGCGCGTCACCGTTGCCGACAAGCTCATGGACTACGTGCTCGCGATCGTGGGGCGTACGCGGAACGGCAAGGACCTCCTTCTCGGCGTTTCGCCGCGTGGCGCGCAGGGGTTTTTCCGCGCGGTGCAGGCGCGCGCTCTCGTCTCGGGCCGGCCCTATGCGACGCCCGACGACGTCAAGCGCGTCGCCGTCCCGACGCTCGCCCACCGCGTCCTCGCCTCGCAGCCGGGAGCCTGGGACGGCGGGGGAAGCGGCCGGCGCGAGCGCGACGCGATCCAGCGCATCCTCGACGAGACGCCCGTTCCCCTCTGAACCCGTGGCTTTCGGCGCGCGCCTCCAGAAGCTCCTCCATCCCGGAATCCTGGTCCGGGTCACGAACGTCGGACTCGGCTTCATCCTGATGACGCTCGTCGTCGCCGTCGCCGCGACGAACACGGGAAACAACGGCCTCTACATCCTGGTGTCGCTCTTCCTCGGCGCGCTCGTCGTCTCGGGGGTCGTCTCGCGCCGGAACGTGGAGAACGTCGCGGTCGAGCTGGAGGGCCCCGCGGAAATCTTCGCCGGCGTGCCGGTGCGGTTCACGCTCCGGCTGACGAACCGGGGCCGGCTGCCGCGCCGAGCGCTTCTCGTGAAGATCTCGAGCGCGGCCGCCCCGATTCTTTTCGGACGCCTCGATCCGGGACGGCCCGCCGAACGTGGCGTCGACCTCGTCTTCCCGAGACGCGGCCTCCGGTCCATCGAGTCGCTCCTCCTCTACAGCGGCTATCCGATCGGGCTCTTCCGAAAGGGGCGCGTGCACCCTCTCGAGGACGAGCGTCTCGTCTACCCGGCCCCGGCGAACGTGCCCTGCGTCCCCCCCGACCCCCGCGAAGCCGAGGGCGGCGACCCGCGCGACCGGCGCCGGGGGCGCGGCGCCGAGATCCGCAACCTGCGCGAGGCGGGCTTCGGCGACGACCCGCGCGACGTCCATTGGCCCCAGACGGCGCGCCAGGGCAAGTTCATCGTGAAGGAGCG
>JAMQPJ010000674.1 GCA_023717585.1 Thermoanaerobaculia bacterium | reverse complement strand
CTCCCAGCTCTCGGGTTCGCCTGGCCGCTGCTTCGCGAATTCGCTCCCGACGAGGCTTCGCGCAGGAGGGCAAGAAGCCTCGGCCTGAATCGTCCGCCCGCGTCTAGGGAGCATATAGACTGGTCCTTGGGCGCCCTCCCTCAATGAATCGCACGGTCCAGTTGACCCTCGCGAGCGTGCTCCTCGTCGCCTCGACGAGGCTGCAGGCTCTGGATCCGTCGAAGTCGATCGCCCAGTACGCCCTCGACGCGTGGGCCACGCGAGAAGGGCTGCCGCAGAACTCGGTGGCGGCTCTGCTCCAGACCCGGAACGGCTATCTGTGGATGGGTACCGAAGAAGGGCTGGTCCGCTTCGACGGAGTGCGTTTCACCGTCTACAGCACACGCAACACGCGCGCGTTTCGACAGAACAGGGTCGAGGCGCTCGCCGAAGGAACCGACGGCAGCCTCTGGGTCGGAACCGTGGACGGCCTGCTCCGAAAGAGAGGGGACGACTTCACGGCGTATGGCGTCACCGATGGGCTGCCTAACGAGACGGTCATGGCGCTCTTCGCGGAGTCCGACGGATCGCTGTGGATCGGAACGCAGAGGGGCGGGCTCCAGCGCTGGAAGGACGAGCGGTTCGTCTCGCGTTTCACCCGCGCGCAGGGACTTCCCGGCGACATGGTGACCGCTTTCGCGCCTTCGCGCGACGGTTCGCTCTGGGTCGGCACCGACGCGGGGCTGGCGCGCATCCGTGAGGGACGCGTCGTCTCACGGACGACGATGCGTGACGGTTTGCCCGCGAACCGAGTGAACGAAATCCTCGAGGGAAGCGACGGCAACCTGTGGGTCGCCACGAGCGGCGGCCTCGCCCGAGTTTCCGAAGGCAGAGCGACCGTGATCACGAAGGGACTGGAGTTCTCCAGCATCAATGCGCTGCGTCAGGACCGGGGCGGAACGCTCTGGATCGGGACGACCCGGGGACTGAGCCGTGTTCGAGGCGCCGCCGTCGAGGCGCTCGACGCGGCCGGCGGACCTCCGCACGGCGTGGTCGTGGTCTGTCTTCTCGAGGATCACGAAGGCAGCCTGTGGATCGGCACGGATGGCGACGGCCTGCTGCGCCTGCGCGACGCACCGATCGTGACCTATGGAAAGCGCGACGGTTTGACGAAGGAGTTCGTCCTCGCCGTGCTCGAGGATCCCCACGGGACGGTCTGGCTCGGGACTCGCGGGGGTGGAGTGAACCGGCTGAAGGACGGCCGCATGGCGGCGTTGACCAAGCGCGACGGGCTGCCCCACGACTCGGTTTCGGCTCTGACGCAGGCGCGGGACGGCGCCCTCTGGATCGGGACCGGCGGCGGCGGAATCGCACGCCTGAAGGACGGACGCGTTCGCATCTACAAGGTCGAGGACGGCCTCTCCTCGAATCTGATCCGTGTCCTGCTGGAGGATCGGCACGGAGCCCTCTGGATCGGGACCAGCGGCGGTGGTCTCGATCGGCTCGATCAGGGTCGCGTCACGGTCTACTCGACTGCGGACGGCCTCGCGGGGGACACCGTCGTGGACCTTTGCGAGGACCGTGACGGTGCGCTGTGGATCGGGACGACGACCGGCCTCTCGCGCCTTCGGGATGGCACTTTCAAGACGTTTCGCGAGACAGAAGGGCTGTCATACGCGGTCCGGGCGCTCAAAGCGGATCCTGATGGAACCCTCTGGATCGGAACCTCGGGAGGCGGCCTTCTCCGGATGCGCGAGGGGCGAGTTTCCCCGGTGACGGCGCGGCAAGGGCTCTACGACGACGTCGTCTTCGCGATCCTCGACGACGGCGCCGGCAACCTCTGGATGAGCTGCAACCGCGGCATCTTCCGGGTCGCGCGGCAAGAGCTCGAGGAGTTCTTCGCCGGGAAGAGAGCCGCCGTGACCTCGGCGGCGTATGGCGAGTCCGACGGAATGAAATCGGCCGAGTGCAACGGCGGTTTTCAACCGTCGGGCTGGAGAGGCAGCGATGGCCGACTGTGGTTTGCAACGATCCGCGGCGTCGCCGTGGTCGATCCGAGGGCGATCCGCGTCAATCGCGAGCCGCCGCCCGTGGCGTTCGAAAGGGTCATCGTGGACGGCCGCGACCTCGGCGCCGGGGCCGGACAGGCCTTCGCCGCCGGCAGCCGGTCGATCGAGCTCGACTACGCGGGCCTGTCCTTCGTTTCTTCCGAGAGAATGCGCTTCAAGTACCGCCTCGAGGGCGTCGACACCGATTGGACGGACGCGGGCCCGCGCCGCGCCGCTTACTACACCGGCCTGCCACCCGGCCGCTACGTCTTCCGGGTCATCGCGAGCAACAGCGACGGCGTCTGGAACCAGACGGGAGCGACGCTACCCTTCTCGGTGCAGCCGTTCTTCTGGCAGACCCTCTGGTTCTACACACTCGCCGGGGGTCTCGTGCTCCTCGCGGCCGCCACCATCTTCCAGATCCGCGTTAGGAGCCTCCGCCTGAGGGAAGACGAGCTGAAACGGCGCGTCGCGGACGAGATGGCCCGCGTGCGCATCCTGAGCGGGCTCCTGCCCATTTGCGCCTGGTGCAAGAAAGTCCGCGACGACGCCGGATACTGGAAGCAGATCGAGGCCTACGTCCGCGACCACTCGGAGGCGGAGTTCACGCACGGCATCTGCCCGGACTGCGAGAAGGGCTTTCACCAGGAGCACGGGACCGACGGGCGATAGCGTGGCTCGTCGGGAACCCGCCGTTCGCTCGAGCGTCCCGAGTGGAAGGGTTACAAGGCGCGGTGCGCGCCGTCACGGGATCGATGGCTACAGCTCCGATCGGATGGGGCTTACGAGCCACTCCGTCAACCTCTTCTTCAGGGGGCGTCCCTTCCACATCGCGTGCGTGTAGGGACGGCATCGGGACAGGTCCCGCCGGTAGCTCTCCTTCATCAGCCCGGCGAACGCGCCGTCGTACACGAACAGGTTGATCTCCTCGTTCAGATGGAAGGACCGATCGTCGAAATTCGCCGATCCCACCGTGGAGAAGACCCCGTCCACGACCATCGTCTTCAGGTGGAACATCGTCGGCTGGTACTCGAATATCTTCACGCCGCCGTCGAGAAGCGGTCCGAAGGACGATCGGCCCGCCGCCTTCGTCGCGGGCACGTCGCTCCGCTCATCCGACGGAACGATCACCCTGACGTCCACCCCCCTCTTCACGGCCGCCACCAGGAGACCGGCCGTCGCGTCGTCCGGAAGGAAATAGGAGTTCGCGATCCAGATCTCCTTCGTCGCCGCCGCGAGCGAGATCGAGTAGACGCGGCCCGCTCCCGACATCGGCGCGAGCGGTGACGACGGCTCGACGGCGACGGAGCTCGCGCCGGTCTGTGGAAGCGCGGGAAAGAAGTCCCCGCCGACGAGCGCCTCGCCCGTCACCTCCGACCAGTTCTCCTGAAACGCGCGCTGGAGGCCGCGGACGGCGGGCCCCTCCACCCGCACCTGCGTGTCGCGCCAGTGCTCCTTCGAATCGGCGTTGCCTCGCCACGGATCGGCGAAGCCCACGCCGCCCGTGAAGCCGAGCGTGCCGTCCACCACGAGAACGCGCCGGTGGTTGCGATGGTTGAACACCCAGAGCATCCAGGGCTTCATCGAGTGAAAGAACTCCACCCGGCAGCCGGCCTGGCGCAGGACTTCGACATCGCCCGCCTTCATCCGCCGGCCGGGGGAAC
>JAMQPJ010000661.1 GCA_023717585.1 Thermoanaerobaculia bacterium | reverse complement strand
GTCCCAGGCCCGAGCGACCAGAGAGGAGCGAGAAAAACGGCAATGCTCGCCGCCAGCAGGCCTCCGGCCGCCAGAGCGGGCGCCCGCCAGGCCCGAGCCCGCCTGACCTCCCAGGCGGCGAAGGGGCGCGCAGCCATCACCCGGGCGGCCAGGCCGGCCTCCCAGGCGGGGGCCGGGGAAGCCATAACGCATTCGTCCAGAATGAGTTCCAGGCGGCGATCCCCCTCCAGCTCCTCCTTCGAAGGGGGCCGGACGTCCCGGGCGTTGGCCGCGCTCTCGTTCATCCTGACCCTCTATACGATGTCTCTTGGCAAAAGATCTCGTAATGCCTGTCGCGCCCGGAACAGCTTGTTCTTGACCGTGCCGAGCGGCATCCCCTTGAGCTCCGCGATCTCCTCATAGGGCATCTCGCCGTAATGACGGAGACTGATGAGCTCACGGTAGTCGTCGGGAAGCCGGTCGATGGCCTCGGCGAGGGCCATGCGAAGCCGCTGGCGCGTCAGTTCTTCGTGGGGATTCGGGCGGGTCTCGGGAGGATCCACCGCGCGAGCCTCTCCATCCTCGCCTGGCGGCCGCTCGAGCGGCAGCGTGCGCACGCGCCGCCGCCTCAGGTGGTCGATGGCGGCGTTTCCGGCGATTCGAAAGAGCCACGTCGAGAACTTGAAATGCGGATCGAACGAATCCAGGGCGCCGTACACTTTGATGAAGACGTCCTGGGTGACGTCGCGGGCATCCTCGACGTCGTACGTGTAGCGTTCCACGTACCGTGACAGGCGCGTTCGGTAGCGGTCCACCAGGACGGCGAACAGCTCGGTTTCGCCCTCGAGGACCAGCCTCACCAGCTCCGCGTCATCACGGGTTTCCAAAGACGCCATGATGAGATGGTGTCATATCAACAGCCTTGGGACGGCCTAGAATACCTGGTTGGCCAATGGCCCATGAAGGAGGATTCCGTGCCATTCAGACATGAATCCACGTCGGGCGTCCTGCACCGTCCCGCCAAGGGTGCGGGGCACGACATCAGTGCTTTCGAAGAAATGGCGTCTCGTTTCGACCAGGCGGCCCGTCTCTTGAAGCTCGATCCCGGGCTCAGCAAGGTGCTCCGCGAGCCCATCAAGGAAGTCAAGGTGGCGATCCCCGTCATCATGGACGACGGGAGAATCGAGCTCTTCATCGGCTACCGCGTTCATCACAACATCGCCCGCGGGCCGGCCAAGGGAGGCATCCGGTTCGACCCGCACGTTTCTCTCGACGAGGTGCGCGCGCTCGCCTCCTGGATGACCTGGAAGTGCGCCGTGATGAACATCCCGTTCGGCGGCGGCAAGGGCGGAGTCATCTGCGATCCGCTGAAGCTCTCGCGCGGCGAGCTCGAGCGCATCACGCGCCGCTACACCGCCGAGCTCATGGACGTCTTCGGGCCCGAAAAGGACGTCCCGGCTCCCGACGTCGGCACGGACTCCCAGACGATGGCGTGGATCATGGATACCTACTCCATGCACATGCGCCACACCGTCACGAGCGTCGTGACCGGCAAGCCCATCACGATCGGCGGGTCGCGCGGACGCGTCGAGGCGACCGGCCGCGGCGTCATGATCGCGGGCCGCGAGGCCGGCAAGGCCCACGGTGTGCCGCTGAAGGACGCGCGCGTCGCCATCCAGGGCTTCGGCAACGTCGGGTCGATCTCCGCGAAGATGTTCTTCCTCGAGGGCGCGAAGATCATCGCCGTGTCCGACGTGAACGGCGCCATCCAGAACAGGAAGGGCTTCGACGTTCCGGCCCTCCTCGAGTACATGGCGAAGAAGAAGACCGTCGTCGGCTTCCCCGGGAGCACTCCCCTCGACGCCGACGATCTCCTCACGATCGACTGCGACATCCTCGTGCCGGCCGCGCTCGAGAACCAGATCACCGCCGAGAACGCCAGGGACATCAAGGCGAAGATCATTCTCGAAGGCGCGAACGGACCCACGACGCACGATGCCGACGAGATCCTCGAGAAGAAGGGCGTCATCGTCATCCCGGACATCCTCGCCAACGGAGGGGGCGTCACGGTGTCCTACTTCGAGTGGGTCCAGGACCGGATGGGCTTCTTCTGGCGCGAGCAGGAGGTCAACGAGCGCCTCGAGGAGATGATGGTGCAGTCCTTCGGCGACGTGCGCGACATGGCCGCCGCCCACAAGGTCTCGTACCGCATCGCCGCGTACATGGTCGCGATCCAGCGAGTCGCCCACGACATGCAGGTCCGTGGGCTGTACGCTTAAGATCCGCGTGTGATCCGGTTCGAGGGGGCCGTCAAGCGCTTTGGCGACAAGACGGCCCTCGCGGATCTCTCGCTCGAGATTCCGGCGGGCACGCTCTTCGCGCTCGTCGGCCCGAACGGCGCGGGCAAGACGACGGCGATCGGCCTTCTCACCGGGCTCCTCGCCCCAAGCGGCGGCCGGACCTTCCTCTCGGGAATCGACGTCGCGCGAGACCCCGTCGCCGCGAAGGCGCGGCTCGGCTTCGTGCCCGACCGCCCGTATCTCTGGCCGAAATGGACGCCGCGCGAGACCCTGCGCTTCGTGGGAGCCGTGTTCGGCCGGCGCGGGGCGGAGCTGGAGAACCGGATCGACGAGGAGCTCGGCGCGTTCGACCTGGAGGAGTTTTCCAGCCAGCGCAACGAGACCCTCTCCCACGGCACGCGACAGCGCGTGGCCCTCGCGCAGGCCTTCCTGCACGACCCGGAAGTTCTCGTCCTCGACGAGCCGATGGTGGGCCTCGATCCCCTCGCTCAGCGCGGCCTGACGGAACGCCTCCAGGCCCATGCGGCCGCGGGCGCCGCCGTTCTCCTCACGACCCATCAGCTCGCGCTCGCCGAGGAAATCGCGACCGTTGCCGGCCTCCTCGTCGAGGGGCGGCTCGTCGCCCGCGGGAACCCGCGACGCCTCGTGACGGCCGCCGGCAGGACCGGCACGCTGTCGGAGATCTTCTTCGACCTCGCGGGCGGAACCCCGCATCCGTGAACGGCGTCTACCGCGCGAACACGCTTCGCGCCTCCGGACGGACACTCCTCACGGGAGATGCCAGCGGACGCCTCGCCGCGACGGCGGGACTCTTCGCTCTTCTCATGTTCGCCGGACTCGAGACGGCCGGCCTGGCAGGCGCCGTTCGGGCGTCGCGTGCCGCGCTCTCCGAATTGCCCGAGATCCGGCCCGCGTTCCTCCTCGAGCGCCTCCTCGCCGGAGCTTTCGCGGCCGCCCTCGTCCTCGGATTTCTCGGCTCCCTCACGACGGCGATCTCGACGCTCTTCCTGTCCGAGGAGCTCGCGGCGCTCTCCACGCTCCCGTTCCTCCACCGCCGCCTCGTGCTCCGTCAAGCGCTTCTCACGCTCGTCCTCGCCTCC
>JAMQPJ010000683.1 GCA_023717585.1 Thermoanaerobaculia bacterium | reverse complement strand
GTCGTCGCCGAAGACCGTCGACGAGAACATCCGCTGGCGCGCCTGCATCCAGTTGACGTTCCCGCGGAGCGTGTTGATCTCGCCGTTGTGGGAGATGTACCGATAGGGGTGGGCGCGCGCCCAGCTCGGGAAGGTGTTCGTCGAGAACCGCGAGTGGACCATGGCGAGGCACGCGGTGAGCCCCTCGTTCCTCAGGTCCGGATAGAAGGCCGCGAGCTGGTCGGAGTTCAGCATCCCCTTGTAGACGAGCGTCCTCGCGGAGAGGCTGGCCACGTAGAAGTGCCCGCGACCGGGTATCGCCGAGCGGCTGACGGCTTTTTCGACGAGCCGGCGGATGACGTAGAGCTTCCGTTCGAACGCATCGCCGTCGGGGGTCGCTTCACCCCGCGCGACGAAGAGCTGCCGGATGACGGGCTGGCTGGCGCGGGCGGTCGGCCCGAGCGTCGCGTCGTCGGTCGGGACGTCGCGCCAGCCGAGGATGGCCTGCCCTTCTTCCCGGACGACCTCCTCGAAGCGACGCTCGCACGCCTGCCGGCTCGCCGCCTCCTGCGGGAGAAAGACCATCCCGACGCCGTAAGCGCCCGGCGCGGGGAGCTCGATTCCTAGGCCGCGACACCTCGCGGCCAGAAAGCCATGCGGCAACTGGGTCAGGAGGCCGGCGCCGTCTCCGGTGTTCTTCTCGCTGCCGGTCGCGCCGCGGTGCTCGAGATTCAGGAGAACCTGCAGCGCCTTCCGGATGATGTCGTGCGAGGCGCGCGCCTTCAGATCGACGACGAACCCGAATCCGCACGAGTCATGCTCGAACGACGGGTCATACAGACCCTGTCTGGGGGGGAGGTCGGGGCCGGACATCCTACCCCTCTTGGCCGGCCGGAATCTCCCATAAGGTGCGCACCGCCACCATGGCCCCGCAGCGGGCCGCTTCGGGCGCAACGCCTCGGAAGATCGTCCTCATCGGGGAATCCTAGCACCGGTGTCCAGCGCCGAAAAATGATCGTTTTGCACTACGGCGTCATCGTCCGCGAGTGCCCGTCCGATAATGACCCTGCCACCAGATGACACTTTCGCCCGGCACCCGGCTCGGCCCGTACGAGATCCTCTCGCCTCTCGGCGCGGGCGGGATGGGAGAGGTCTACCGGGCGCGCGACCCGAGGCTCGGGCGCGAGGTCGCGATAAAGATACTGCCGGGAGAATTCTTAGAGGGTGAAGAGGGGAGGGGCCGGTTCGAACGGGAAGCGAAGCTGCTGGCCGCGCTGAACCACCCGAACATCGCAGCGGTCTTCTCATTCGAAGGAATCTCTTCTTCTGATTCTTCCGCGTCCCGCCACATCCTCGTGATGGAACTTCTCGAAGGCACGACTCTTCGTGACAAGCTCGACTCGGGGCCGATCGTCCAGCGGCAGGTCGTTGACTACGCCCTCCAAATCGCAAAAGGCCTCTCCGCCGCTCACGAGAAAGGGATCGTCCACCGCGACCTCAAGCCCGAGAACCTCTTCGTCTCGAAAGACGGCCACCTGAAGATCCTCGACTTCGGTCTCGCGAAACGAACCGAGCGGGACAAGGCCGGCGACGAGACGAGCGCGCCGACCGAGTCGAAGCACACGGAGCCCGGCGTCGTGGTGGGGACGGTGGCCTACATGTCGCCCGAGCAGGTGCGCGGGCTTCCCGTCGATCACCGCTCGGACATCTTTTCGTTCGGGGCGATCCTCTACGAGCTGCTTTCGGGCCGGAAGGCCTTCAGGAGGGACACGGCCGCCGACACGATGTCGGCGATCCTGAAGGAAGAGCCGCCGGAGCTGTCGGAACCGGGACGCAACATTTCGCCCGCGCTCGACCAGGTCGTCAAGCATTGCCTGGAGAAGGAGCGAACGAATCGATTTCAGTCCGCGCAGGACATCGCGTTCGCAGTTTCACAGGCGTCGGGTCCCGCGACGACGAGCCGCGCGCCGGCCACGCCGGCGGCGTCAGGGAGAACGAGAGCCCTGCTCGCGCTGGCCGCCGTCGCCATCCTCGCCTTCTCAGGAATTCTTCTCCTCCGCCGTTCAAAGAAGTCAGCAGTGGAGACCACGGGCCCGAAGCGCATCGCGGTCCTTCCTTTCGAAAACCTCGGTGCGCCCGAGGACGACTACTTCGCCGACGGCATCGCGGATGCCGTGCGCGGCAAGCTCACGTCCCTGGCGGGAGTCGAGGTGATCGCGCGAGGCAGCTCCACGCCGTACCGGAAGACGACGAAAACGCAAAGAGAGGTCGCTCGTGAGCTGGACGCGAGGTACCTGCTGACGGCGACCGTGCGCTGGCAGAAGAGCGCCGGTGCCAGCCGGGTGCAAGTGAGCCCCGAGCTGGTCGAGGTGTAGGAGTCGGGTGCGCCCGCCTCCCGATGGCAGCAGCCGTTTGACGCGGCCCTGACGGACGTCTTCCAGGTGCAGTCGGACATCGCGACTCGGGCGGCGGAGGCTCTCGGCGTGGTGCTCGGCGCGGGCGAAGAGAAGCGGCTCCTGGAGAAGCCCACACAGAATCTGGCCGCCTACGACGCCTTTCTCAAGGGTGAGGCGGCCTCGAATAGCATGGGGGTTGGCGATGCTCCCAGCCTGCGGAAGGCCCTCGGCTTCTACGAGCAGGCCGTGGCGCTGGACCCCGGCTTCGCGCAGGCGTGGGCGCAGGTCTCGCGCGCCAACTCTCTCCTGTACGAGCTCAGCAATCCCACCCCCGATTTGGCGGAGCGTGCCCGCGAAGCAGCGGAGAAGGCGGTGGCGCTCGCGCCGAACCGCCCCGAGGGGCATATGGCTCTCGGCAACTACCAGAACGCTGTCCTCATGGACCCCACCCGCGCGTTGGAGCAGTACGCCACGGGCCAGCGTCTTGCGCCCGGCAATGCCGACCTCCTCGCGGCGACCGCGATATCGGAGGAGTATCTCGGAAGGTGGGAGGCGTCCGTCGAACATCTTCACCAGGCGGAGCGCCTCGATCCCCGGTCGGTCCTGACCCAGAATCGGCTCGGCGAGGCGCTCGTCCTCATGAGGCAATACGCCGGGGCACGCGAAGCCATTGACCGGGGCCTCACCCTCGCGCCGACCCACATCTATCTGATCGAGCTCAAGGCCATGACCTTTCTCGTCCACGGAGACCTGGCCGGAGCACGGGCCGTCATCAAGGCCGTGCCGAAGGAGGTCGAGCCCACCGCGCTCGTGGCCTGGCTGGCGAACCGGTTTGACCTCGTCTGGGTTCTCGACGATCCGCAGCGCGAGTTGCTGCTACGCCTCACTCCGAGCGCGTTCGACGACGACCGGGCCATATGGAGCCTCTGCCTTGCCCAGGCCTACGCCTTGAAGGGC
>JAMQPJ010000635.1 GCA_023717585.1 Thermoanaerobaculia bacterium | reverse complement strand
GATGGCCGGTCCCGGATACTGAGCAGATCTCTCATGACACCGGCGAAGCCAACGCCCGTGTGCGCATAGGCCGTCAGAGCCGCCGCCAGCGCGGTCTGTTCGCCTACATGCGGTGGCCGACGGTGCGGCACCCGCACTCTTCGGGCCGTGGTGATGTCCAGGTCCCGCACGCGCGTCAGATCCAAGCGAATACGGTCGATCGGCATGCTCATACGATAGGACAACCCTGACTAGTCGCAAAGTCAGCCATGGAGAAGCGTGAGGGCCGGCAGGCCGAGGAGGGCCCGCACTTCGCGGCGCGTGAGCGCCGCGCGCATGCGCTCTGCGACGTGCGGAGAGACTCCCGCCACGTCACCCAGCGCATCGCTCACGCGCGTCTCGACCAAAGACTGGAAAGCGGGGTTCATTGCTTTCAGACCCGCACGCACGAGAGATGCCTCGATCGCCGAGAGCTGCTTTTCGATTTCTTCGAATGGTCCCTCGCGAGGGATGGCGTCGATCTTCGCGGCGGCCTTCTCTCTTCCCCTTCTAAGAAAATCTTCTGCGAGCTCTCCCGTCGCTTCGCCATCGCCCGCCGCACCGGGGTCCTTATCTTTCCGAAGCAAATCTTTCTTCCCCTCTTCGCCCGCCCGCAGGCGGTCCGAAAGCGAAGCAAGAATTTCCCGGATCGCGGGCGCATCCGCGCCCGCTGCGGGGGCTCCTGTCTCCATGCCGACGAGGCCGCGGCGCTCCATCTCCCACCGCTCCTCGACGGCGCTCGCGCAGTACGCGAGGGAGGAGATCTTTCCGGCCTGCCCGCGGGCGCGTCGCCTCTCGAACGCCTCGCGTATGGCCCGCACGACCGTGTCCGCCGGGATGCCGGCCTCGCGCCAGCCGCGTATCAGACCCCAGTCCTTCGAGGAGACGAGGAACGGCGTGCCGCGCTCGCCGATGAACGCATCCTCGATCCGCGTTGCGTAGCCGGCCTCGTCGAGACCGGCGTCGGCCGGCCGCGGCGCGGCCCCGGCCCCTCCGCTCTCGCTCATCGGGACGGTGGGCCGCTCAGAAGAGGACCACGTCCCCGGAGATGACCGTTTCCTCGCCATGGCCGACCCCGAGCCTGAGAGCGCCGTCCCCGTTGACGCCTCGATACACGCCGGACACCGTGCGGCCACCGTTCTGGACGCTCAATGCGTCGCCCGGCGCGTGGGCAGCGACGGACGCGAACGCTTCCGGGAGCGGCTCCTTCCCCGGCTCCCCCAGCGGCACATCGAGGATGTCGAGGAGCGAAGAGAGCGGGCGGACCCCCTTGAGCTTTCCGGCGGGCACGCCGGCCTCCTCGAGAGACGTCGCCTCGCGGAGCCCGTGGGAGTCCAGCTCGCGCCGCGTCCCTTTCACGTTCAGCCCCACACCGACGATCGCCCAGCCTTCGCCCTCGTCGTTCGCCCGGGCCTCGACGAGGATGCCGCCGAGCTTCCTGCGGTTCACGACGAGGTCGTTCGGCCATTTGAGCCGCACGTCGAGGCCGAACTCCCGCGAAAGGCCGCGCGCGAGAGCGATCCCGGCGCGCAGGGGCAGGTGAACGCGCTCCGGACCTGCCGGCCACGGCACGATGACCGAGACCGCCAGGCTCCCGGGAAGCGAGACCCATTTCCGGCCGAGGCGTCCGTGGCCGGCCTGCTGTTCGCCCGCGACGATGATCGTGGGGCGCACGTCTTCGCTCTCGGCGAGCATCTTCTCCACGATCGACTTCGCGACGTCGTTCGTGGAAGGCGTCGCGGGCAGGTAGATCACGTTCTCGATGTGCCGGAACGTGCGGCCCTCGAGAGGCGATTCCGTGCCGGATTCGATGCCGCTCATCCGCGGTCTGCCTCGACGAGGTTTCCGGAAAGTCGAGTGATTCGTTCGGAGATTTCTTCGAGTTGCTGCTTCGTCTTCGCAACCACCGCCGCCGGAGCGCGCGACAGGAATTTCTCGTCCACGAGCCGCGTGCGGATTTTGTCCGCCTCGGCCCGCAGCTTCTCGACCTCCTTGCGGATCTTCTCCTCGTCTTCGGAGGAGAGCTCCTTCGAAGGCAATTCCACGACGATCCCGACGTCCGCGATGACGTCCCGATACGCTCCTGGCCAATTCACATTCGAAGAAATCTCTACCGCGCTCAGCCGCGCGAGATGGCTGAGGAGCGGAACGTGACGTTGCATTTCCTTGGAAAGGGGTCCGGGCGGGAGCTCGATGCCGAGCCGGAGAGGCTCGGTCTGCGGGAGACCGCGCTCGGCCCGGAGGTTCCGCACGCGCGTCACGATTGTCCTGATCAGCCCGATCACGGATACCGCCGCGTCGTCCGTCCACTCGGCGCGCGGCTCGGGGAACTTCTCCATGGTGAGCCGGAGGCCGTCGCCGTTCAGCGCTTCGCGGATCTCGCACGACACGAACGGCATGAACGGGTGCAGGAGCGCGAGCGAGTCGAGCAGCACGCGCGTCAGGACGCCCCGCGTCTTCTCCTTCTCCCCTTCCGGGACGTCCGCGCCGCGCAGGACGGGCTTCACCATCTCGACGTACCCGTCGCAGAAGTCCGACCAGAAGAACTGATAGAGCGCGTTCGCCGCCTCGTCGAAGCGGTACGATTCGAGCGCCGCATTCACCTTCGCCGTCGCCTCCGACAGGCGCCCGAGGATCCAGCGGTCCACCGTGCCGAGGGACGCGAAAGCAATCTCGTCCGGCGGGACCGCGGCCCCGTCCTCGAGCATCTGGAGCGCGAAGCGCGCGGCGTTCCAGACCTTCGTCGCGAACGCGCGGTACCCCGCCACGCGCGACTTGCCGAAGGGAAGGTCGCGCCCGGTTCCCGAAAGCACCGCGAGCGTGAACCGCACCGCGTCGGCACCGAACTCGTCGCACATCTCGAGCGGGTCGACGACGTTGCCCTTCGTCTTCGACATCTTCTGGCCCTTCTCGTCGCGCACGAGGCCGTGCAGGACGACGTCGGCGAAGGGCGCCCGGCCGTCGAACGTCGAGCCCGCCATGATCATCCGCGCGACCCAGAAGAAGAGGATGTCGAAGCCCGTCACGAGGACGCTCGTCGGGTAGTGGCGTGCGAAGTCGGGCGTCTTCTCCGGCCACCCGAGCACCGAGAGCGGCATGAGCCACGACGAGAACCATGTGTCGAAGACGTCGGGGTCGCGCACGAGCTTCACCGCCCCGCACGTCGCGCAGGCATCCGGGTCGCCCGCACCCGGCTTTGGCACCGTGACGTG
>JAMQPJ010000628.1 GCA_023717585.1 Thermoanaerobaculia bacterium | reverse complement strand
ACGACCAGCCGAGGCCCTGCTTGAGGTAGTTCGGAGCCTTGTCGTCGAGGAGCCGGCCGAGATGCATGAGGGCGTACCAGCGCCTCAGCTCGTCCCGGCTCGGGGCGAGTCGCGCGATCGTCGCGGCGGCCTCGGACGGCGGTGCGCCCGCGGCTGTCAGGACACCCGGTTCGGCCATTCCAGCACTCCTCCAAAAAGGGGTTTCTCCGGGGCCCGGGGGGAGCCTGCCGGAGAACAAGTCTCATCTTACCGCTTCGGATAGAATCCGCGGTCCCGCAGCCCTGGACGCTTTTCTCCGGGGGAATTTCGCTTGGCGGGCCAGGAGAACGATCCGTGCCCCAGACGCTCATCGCCCGGTCCGTCGAAACCGCCGAATCCGCCGACCGCAAGACTTTCGAGGCAGCCCTCGCGGCCGATGCGGCGACCCCGAGGAAGAAGCTGCTGGAAGGGCAGGTCGTGAACGGCATCATCGCCGGCATAACGCCCGACATCGTGCTCGTCTCGATCGGCGGCAAGTCCGAAGCGCTCATGGACCTCAAGGAGCTCGAGGGCGAGAAGGTGGGCGACCGGATCGAAGCGGTGGTCGTGAAGGCCGGCCCGGACGTGCGCCTTTCGCGCAAGCTGGCGGTGGGGCATCGCACGAAGGCCGAGCTGCGCGCCGCATCCGAGGCGAAGATTCCCGTCGCGGGAAAAGTCATGGCGCGGAACAAGGGCGGCTTCGAGGTGATGATCGGCGGCGCCCATGGCCTCCGGGCCTTCTGCCCGGTCTCGCAGATCGACCTCGGCCGTCACGAGGAGCCCGCGCTCGCGGCCCACGTCGGGCAGACGTACGATTTCCACGTCCTCGAGTACTCGGAGGACGGGCGCCGCGTGGTCGTCTCTCGCGCCGCCCTCCTCAGGGTCGAGCAGGACGAGAAGGCCGCAGTCACGCGCGAGAAGATCACCGTGGGAGCGGTCCTGCCCGGCCGCGTCCGCTCCCTCACCGATTTCGGGGCGTTCGTGGATCTCGGCGGCGTGGATGGGCTCGTGCACGTCACGGAGATCTCGCGGCGAAGGATCGCGCACCCGAAGGACTTCCTCACGGTCGGCCAGGAGGTCACGGTCAAGGTGACGAAGCTGGCCGGCGAAGGGAAGCGCATCTCGCTTTCCATGAAAGAGCTCGAGGCGGATCCGTGGCAGACGCTGCCGGAGCGCTTCGCTCCCGGCGCGTCGTTCACGGGCACAGTCGCCCGCCACGCGGATTTCGGCCTCTTCGTCGAGGTCGAGGCGGGAGTCGACGGCCTCGTGCACGTCTCGGCGCTGCCGCCCGGCGTCACGCTCAAGGATCCCTCCGTCGCCGACGGCCAGACGGTGCAGGGCTGGGTGAAGGAAGTCGACCCGAAGCAGCGCCGGCTGTCGCTCTCGCTGCGCGAGGTCGCGACGTCGAATCCCTGGGAGAGCGTCCTCGAGCGCCATCCCGAAGGCTCCGTCGCGTCGGGCGAGGTCGAAAGCGTCGCGCTGTTCGGCGTGTTCGTGCGCCTCGAGCCCGGTCTCACGGGCCTGATCCCGAACTCCGAGTCCGGCGTGCCGCCCGGCACGGTCAACCGCCACTTCGCTCCCGGCCAGAAGGTCGAGGTGAAGGTCATCGGCGTCGACACGGCCAAGAAACGCATTTCACTCTCGGCGTCGGGCGCGAAGGCCGAGGCGGACCGCGGCGAGTTGAAGAGCTACCGCGAGGAAACCGCGAAGCGTGAGAAGGCCGCGGTGCCGTCCGTCTCCGTCTTCGGCTCCTCTCTTCTTCAGGCGCTCAACAACCCGAAGAGCAAGCAGAAGAAGGGCTGATCCCCGCGGGGCGGCGTGCGCGGCGCGCCGGTGAGACTTACTCTCACGTGACGAATCAATCGGCGGGAGAG
>JAMQPJ010000605.1 GCA_023717585.1 Thermoanaerobaculia bacterium | reverse complement strand
GATAGCCAGAGTCAGAGTCTGGAGTCCTACCGTTGGACGACCCCCCAGTGAGCGCGGGGCGGCGAATTATGCGGGTCGCCCCGCGCGCGGTCAAACCGCGCGGCTACGAGGCGGCGAGGCCGCGGAAGAAAGCCGCGAGATCTTCCGGCCTGCCGCTGCCCTGATACGTCACCGAGATCGAGCCGAAGGAGCGCCCCGCCTTCGGCGGGCGTCCTGGCCGTCCGCGCCGGACAGTCGAGGTCGCGGCTCCGGAGCCCGCCGTCATCGTCCTCGGAGCCCTGGCTCGCGTCGCGCGGCGACGTCTCGAGCCGGCGGGACGAAGGCGCGAGACATCCGGCGGTCCGAGGCGCACGCCGAACTTCGAACCAACGGCGTCGATGACTTTCTTCGCCTCGAGAACGGGGTTCTTCTTGAGCATCGCCCGCGCGAAGGCGATCGCGCCGGGACGATCGATACCGAGACGTTTACGCGCGTCGCGAATGACTCCGGCGCTGATCGTCTTGGGATTCAACTTGAACGCCTTGCCGATCGCGGCCTTCACTTCGCGTTCCGTCAGGGCCTTGCTCTTCTTGAGCAGGTCCAGAACGAACGTACGAATACTCGCTGCATTCTGATCCATCTTCCAATCCTCCCCAATCAGCAACTCTGTCACATGACAGAGCACAAAATCAACATTGGGGAGTCCCGAGTCCGGCCACGCGGGCCCACGCCACGACGCGTTCTCGAGGTTGACGGCGTCGAAACGCCGCCGCCTCGGAAATCCGACGACCGATGAGCGCGGCCTCCGCTGCCGCCATCGCCCGCCTCCCGCGCCTGGTGTCGCGATAGAATGACGCTCCCATGCTGCAGGACTTTCGCAACGAAGCGTTCACCGATTTCAGCCGCGCCGAGGAGCGCTCCGCATTCGAGGCGGCCCTGTCCAAAGTCGACCGCCAGAAGGGCGCGGAGATCCCCGTCGTCGTGGGCGGACGGCGGCTCAAGACCGGCCGTCTCCTCGAAAACCTGAACCCCTCCGACCGCTCGGAGGTGCTTTCCCGCCACCACCTCGCGGACCGCAGGATCGCCCTCAAGGCGGTCGAGGCGGCCGTGAAGGCGCAGAAACCCTGGGCGGAGCTTCCCGCGCGCGAGCGCGCGTCCGTTCTCCTCCGCGCGGCGGCGCGCATGCGCGCGAAGAAGCACGAGTTGTCGGCGACGATGGTCCTCGAGATCGGCAAGTCCTGGCCCGAGGCCGACGTCGAGACGGCGGAGGCGATCGACTTCCTCGAGTTCTACGCCCGCGAGATGCTGCGGTGGGGCGGCGAGATTCCGGTGACGCCGTACGCGGGCGAGTTTCCCGAGACGCTCTACATTCCGCTCGGGGCGGGCGCCGTGATCCCGCCGTGGAACTTTCCGAACGCGATCCTCACGGGGATGACGAGCGCGGCTCTCGTCGCGGGAAACGGCGTCGTCCTCAAGCCCGCGTCCGACACGCCGCTCATCGCGTGGAAGGTGTTCACGCTCCTCGAGGAGGCCGGTGTCCCCGACGGCGCGCTGAACTACCTCCCCGGCCCCGGCAGCGAGGTCGGCGATCTCCTCGTCGAGCATGCGCAGACGCGCTTCATCTCGTTCACGGGCTCCAAAGAGGTCGGCCTCACGATCAACCAGAAGGCCGCCGCCGTCGCGAAGGGCCAGCGCTGGATCAAGCGCGTCGTTCTCGAAATGGGCGGCAAGGACTTCATCATCGTGGACGAGGACGCGGACTTCGACTTCGCGGTCGCGCAGGTCGTCGCTTCGGCGTTCGGTTTCCAGGGCCAGAAGTGCTCCGCCTGCTCGCGCGCGATCGTCCACCGGCGGCTGTACAGACGCTTCGTGGACGCCGTCGTCGCGAAGACGGCGAAGCTCACGCAGGGCCCGACGCGCGACCCCAAGAACTTCGTCGGGCCGGTGGCGTCCGAGCGCCAGTTCAAGACCGTGACGGATTACATCCGGATCGGGCGGCGCGAGGCGAAGCTCGGAACGGGCGGGACCTGGCACGGCCGCGTCGGGAACTTCGTCGCGCCGACCGTCTTCTACGACGTGAAACCGGCGGGCCGCATCTTCCAGGAGGAGATCTTCGGCCCCGTCCTCGGAATCACCGAGGCGAAGGACTTCGCGCACGGCCTCGCGCTCGCGAACGCGTCGGAGTACGGCCTCACGGGCTCCTACTTCGGCCGCGACCGCGCACGCATCGCCGAGGCGAAAAAGCGGCTCCACTGCGGCAATCTCTACATCAACCGCAAGTGCACCGGCGCGCTCGTCGGCGTCCACCCGTTCGGCGGCTTCGACATGTCCGGCACGGACAGCAAGGCCGGCGGCCGCGACTACCTCGGGCTCTTCCTGCAGGCGAAGAGCATCTCGGAAAAGCTGCTGTAGGGCGGGTCGTCCTTCTATGACGGTGCATTCTGGTGCAATCTGGTGTAACGTTCGCCCATGAGCGCGTCCCGAACTTCCAAGCGCCAGAGCGTCAGCCTCCCGTCGGGAGTCGCCCGGAAAGTCGAGGCGATGGCCCGGCGCCGGCACACGAGCGCGAGCCGGGTCATCGTGGAGCTGATCGAGGACGGGCTCGATGCGCGTGAGCGCGAGAAGAAGGAGTTCTTCGACCTCGCCGAGCTGCTCGCGTCCTCCACGGACCCCAAAGAGCAGGGGCGAATCAAGGGAGAGCTCGCCCGGATGACATTCGGCTCGTAGTGCCGAAGATCCAGTGGACCGGCCTTCCGCCCGCGCTCCGCGACCACCTGTTCGACCGTCTCCGTGACCGGAAGATCACCGTCGAGGACTTGTATCAGCTGAAGATGTGGCGAGAGTTAGAGCCGGAGGCTCCGGAGGGCCCTTGGTTCAAGGACTTCGGGTCCTTCAAGGTCTGCGGCGAGGGCCGATTCCCGAAGACGTTCCTGCTGCGCGGCCAGGCTGCGAAGGGAAAGAAGCTCTACTAGAGGTTAGTTCGAGACCGGCAGGTTCAGCTTCTTCAGGAGCGCCGCGTAACGTGGGTCGAACTGCAGCGACTCGAGGCTGGTGCGAACCGTGAGGAGCGTGGCGAGCCCAGTGTCCCGTTGTGCGTACGCCCGGTCGAACCATTCGAAAGCCTTGTCCTTCTCCCCTCTCCGCCCGTAGACCAGTGCGATCTGGTAGGCGCAATTGACCGAGTACCCGGCGATCAACGCGTCGAGGGCTCGTTGCGATTCCTGCGCGCGGCCGAGAGCGTGCTGAGCAAACGCCACACCCATCAGGCGGAAAGGCTCGTTCGAGACCCTCTCAAACTCGGCGAGCGCTGCTCCGGGGTCGTGCTCGAGAAGCGACGTCATCCCGAGGCCAAATCGCGCGTAGCTGACCTCCGGCACAATCTCGAGCGCCCTGGCGTACGCCCGCCTTCCCTCGGGGATCCGCCCGCTGCGGCTTAGGAGATCACCGAGCCACGCCCATGCGGACGGGAGAAGCGGTTCGATCTCCAGCACCTTGCGATAGGCCCAGATGGCTTCATCCCTCCGATCCATGCACGTTAGGATGTACCCTCGCAGCGCGTGCTCCCAGCTGCCCCCCGGATTGAGCGCAAGGGCACGGTTCGAGTCCGCCTGCGCTCCGACCCAGTCCCAACTGCCAGCGCGAAATCCGCCTCGTATCGTGTAGCCATCGGAAAGATCCGGGTCGAGAGCAATGGCCTTCTCGGCCAGTGACAGGGCCGTCCTCTTTCCTTCATCGATTCCTGCGGGCGTCTTCGCGATGTCGGCCAAGGAGTACTCAGCTTCCCCCAGGTACGCCCACGCGGTGGCGAACACCGGGTCGAGTTCGACGGCTTTCCGCAGTGACGCGCGCGCCCGCGGAAGGTCGGCTGCCTCGCCCCGCGTGAGCACGTCGCGCCCGAGGAGGTACTGTTCGTACGCATCGGGGGTCGGCCTGTGACGGCCTGCCTTCCCCACGGAATCGCCGGGCGCGAGCTTCACCTTCAGGGCCCCCACGACCGCTCCCGCAATCTCGTCCTGCACCGCGAAGACGTCCGTCATTTTCCGGTCGTACGTCTCGGACCAGAGCTGGAAACCGTCGGCGGCGCTCACGAGACGGGTCACGACACGCAGGCGGTCGCCCGAACGCCGAACGCTGCCCTCGAGCACCGTCGCGACGTTCAGCTTTTGCCCGATCGCACGCAGGTCCTCGTTTCTTCCCTTGAACGCGAACGACGACGTCCTTCCGGTCACCTTGAGGTCCTTGACGCGCGTCAGGAGGCCCATCACCTCCTCGGTCAGACCGTCGGAGAAGTATTCCTGCTCCTTGTCGCCCGAGAGGTTCGTGAACGGAAGCACGGCGATCGACGCGGCGATGGACGCTGCCGCTTGTGGCGCCGCCGGCCGGCGACGCGCGACGTAGATACCGCCCGCCGCGACGACAAGCACCAGGCCCGCGACGGCCGCGAGGCGCAGGCCGACGACTCGCGCGATGCCCCTGCCGTCCTCCGCGTTTTCAAGCACGCGTCTGGGTTCTCCGATGTCCGCGGTTCTCTCCTCCGGATCTCTCTCGAGACACCGAGTGAGGAGATCCCGCACCTTCCGCGGGGTCGTCGGCGGCAGCCGCCCGAAGTCCACCGGCTCCCTCAATACCGCGGCCAGCGTGTCCGGCGTGCTCTCTCCGCGGAACAGACGCCCTCCTGTGAGCATCTCGTAGAGCACGACGCCGAACGCCCAGACGTCCGTGCGCGCGTCGACCCTCTGCCCGCGGGCCTGCTCGGGGGACATGTACGCCGCCGTCCCGAGGATCACGCCCGTCTCGGTTCCGGCGTCCGTCAACGTCGGCGAGTGCGAGAGGTCCGTCGCCAGCGCGTCGCGCTCGTACGACTTTGCGAGACCGAAGTCGAGGAGCTTGACCCTCCCTTCGCTCGAGATCATCACGTTGCCGGGTTTGAGGTCGCGGTGCACGATCCCTTTCGCGTGCGCCGCCTC
>JAMQPJ010000601.1 GCA_023717585.1 Thermoanaerobaculia bacterium | reverse complement strand
GACGTCGCTCCACCGCGCGGCCTTCACGGTTCCCTGGGTGCCGACCGGCATGAACGCGGGCGTCTCGACGATCCCGTGGTCGAGCGTGAGCCGTCCGCGCCGCGGGCCCCGCGCGCCGCCGCCGGAGGGGGAAAGGACCTCGAACCCGAGCATCCGGGTCAGAGGCCGGCGCGGGCCGTGAGGGTGAGGCCGAGCGCGCTCTTGTCGGTCCGGTACCAGCCTCCGAGATCCACCTTCGCGGGACCGATGACCACCCCCGCGCCGCCCGTGAAGACCGGCGACCTGTCCGGCGACTCGAGGTTCACCAAGGCGCCGGCGCGCACGACGACGAGTAGGATCGTCCACTCCACTCCGCCGCCCAGCTCCCGCACGCGGAGGCTGTCGACGAGCGTCTCGTTCACCGTGAGGTCGTAATCCGCCGCCACCAGGAGGCCGAGGACCGGGATCTTCACGGAAGCGCCGACACGGGCCTGCTGTCCCCAGGTCACGGAACGGCCGCGATCCGCCGCCGGGCCGTCGTCCGCGAACGGGAACGCGGGCTTGTTGATTCCCCGAAAGACCCCGCCGACGTGGACCGGGCCGAGCGACACGAGACCGCCGACGTCGAGGGACCAGTCCGTGTGGGAGCGCGCCGTTCCCGTCAGCGCGCGCTGGGCGAGGTTCCACGGATCGCCGACGTCGGTCGTGAAGGCGGACTCTTCCTTCGTGTACGTCGTACCGAACAGCGCGTGGACCGAAGCGCCCACCGTGACCCGGCCAAGGAAGAACGACATCGATTTCGAAAGCGCGACGTCCTTGAGCTCGAGGCCGCGAAAGGCGGCTGCGGAGTTGTTGAAGGCGATCGAGGTTGCGGGGTTCGCCCCGAGCGCCGTGTGAACGAGATCCGTCCGTGCCATGAGGCCGCTGAAACCCCAGTCCGTGAACGAGAGCTCCCAGCCTCCGCGCGCGATCGCCAGCCCCACCGCTCCGTTTCCGGCGAATCCGTTTCCCGGATCGGCGAGCGTGCGGAGGGACTGGACGACGTCCGCGTAGCTCTGAGGCTGGGAACCCGACGCGAGCGCGACCGGGTTGTTGCCCGCGATGACGCGAAGCGGGGACAGGAAATCGCCGGCCTCCCGCGTGAGGAGTCCGGCCGAAACCGTAAACGCAAAGTTCCGATCCGGGACGGCCGCGGGGTTGTCGATCCCGGCGGCGACGTCCGGGCCGAGCCCCACCGACGCGCCCCCGAGCGCGGCAGAGCGTGCGCCGAAGGGAGAGAACGGCATCTGGGCGCCGGCCGTACCCGCCAACAGGAGGGCGGCAGCAAACGCCGCGATAACCTGCTTTCGGGGCGGAGCGGGAAGCCACGGCATACGGGTCTCTAGTGTACGTTCCCGGAACGCGTTGACCCTGAAAAACCAAGGATGCTATGTTCCGGCCCGTTTCGCAGGAGGCGCATTGCCGGATCTCGGAAACAAACATACGTGCTTCAAATGCGGGACGAAGTTCTACGACCTGAGGAAAACGCCCGTCCACTGCCCGAAATGCGGCGCCGACCAGAAGGACGCTCCCCCGCAACCGACGTCTCCGGTCGTGCTCCACGCCGCGCGCCGGGCGAAGCGTGACGAGTTTGCGGATCCGGACGTCTTCGACCGCAATCGCGAGGACGAGGACGTCGCCACCGGCGAGCCGGAAGATCCGGCGGCCAAACGCGTGGATGACGACGAAGAGCTTCCCCTCGGCGAGGCCAAGACACTGGAAGGCACGGAGAATTCCGAAGACGACTACTGATCGCGCCCGCCGTCCGCGGCCCGTCTTCGTGGCGATCGGCCTGGGATCGAACGAAGGGAATCGGGAGAAGATTCTCAGAAGGGTAAGAAGGGACTTGGCGGCCCACCTTCGGGACGTTCGCTCCTCACCCTTCTACGAAACCTCGCCCGTCGGCGGACCCGCCGCTCAGCCCGATTTCCTCAACGCAGTCGTCGTGGGGTGGACGAAACTCTCGGCCCCGGCCCTCTTCACCTTCCTGAGAGAATCCGAATTCGCCGCCGGCAGAAGCAGAGCGCGTGGAGCACGGAACGGACCGCGCCCTCTGGATCTCGACCTCCTTCTCTACGGCAACGAGCAAATCCGGTCTCGCGCGCTCACCGTGCCGCACCCGCGGATGACGTCGCGCCTGTTCGTCCTCGTGCCCCTGGCGGACGTCGCCGCGCGGCGCGTCGTGCCCGGAACCGGAAAGACGGTCGGGCGGCTTCTGGACGAGGCCCGGCTCGGCTCGACCGAGAGCGTCAGGCCCGTCGGCCCATAGTCATTTCGTCGGGAGCTTGGGCGTGAGGGGAAGGGCCCGCGATTCCAACCGGGCCTGGTCGTTCGGCAGCGTGACCCGCGTCCCGGGCGGCACGGAGGCCGTCAGCCAGACGCTGCCGCCGATGACGCAGCCCTTCCCGATGACGGTTTCGCCTCCGAGGATCGTCGCGCCCGCGTAGATGACGACGTCGTCCATCACGGTCGGATGGCGTTTCGTGCCCCGGATCAACTCGCCGCGCTCGTTCTTCGGGAACGAGACGGCGCCCAGAGTGACTCCCTGATACAACTTGACGCGGTCGCCGATGTCGGTGGTCTCGCCGATGACCGTCCCGGAGCCGTGGTCGATGAAGAACGACCGGCCGATGCGCGCGCCGGGGTGGATGTCCACGCCGGTCTCGAGGTGCGCGAACTCGGTCATGATGCGCGGGATCAGCGGCACGCCGAGCACGTGGAGCGCGTGCGCGAGGCGGTACGTGAACACGGCCTTCACCCCCGGATAGGCGAGGATGATCTCGTCGAAGCCGGTCGCGGCGGGATCGCCATCGAACGCAGCCTGCACGTCCGCCGCGAGGAGGTCGGCGATCTCGGGCAGCGTCTCGAAGAAGCGCCTCGCGAGATCCTGGGCTTTCCCGCCCGTGCGCGCTCCGTCGGGCAGCGCCTTCTCGATCTCGTTCGCGAGGCTCAGGTGGATGCGAAAGAGGACGTCCCCGAGGTGGTCGCGCAGGTTCGCGCGATAGAGCACGGTGTGGCCGAAGAAGCCCGGATACACGACCTCCTGGAGCATCCGCAGGATCTCGATGATCTCCTTCTTCTGCGGTTTCGCCGGCGCGTCGACCGCCGAGAGAATGGGCCGCTTCTCCGCCCCTGCCACGATCCGGTCGATCGCCGCGCGCAGGCCTGTGTCCTCCATGCGACTCATTCTCTCACCGCCCGGACCATTCCCTGAGGAGCTGCCCGGCCTCTTCCTGGGTCTTGCGATTCTCCACGAGGTAGTCGGGGTCCGGCGTCTCGGCGAGGATCTTCTCCAGCATCGCTCGCGCCTCGGCACGGCGAGAGGACTCGTAGTCCCACATGGCCTCGGCGAGAAACTGGCGCCCGACCAGGTTCCGGGGCCCGGCCTCGACGGCGAGACGGAGGTTTCGGAGCGCCTGAGTGCGCGACGCCCATCCCGTGATGAACGGAACCGCGGGGGTCTGGTGATGAAGGCGGCCGAGAACGCGGTACCCGCCTCCACCGTCGTACGCGGGGTCGAGCAGGACGACCGCCTGCGCGTAGTCGCGGATCTTCGCGGCTGCTCCCTGCTTCACGGCGGCGCTCTTCCCGAAGACGAGCGCCCACTTGCCCCAGTCCACGGAGGCCCACAGGAACGACGGGACGGCCGCCGGGTTTCCCTTGACGTGCGGGACGAGCTCCACCGGCGTCGACTTCCCGAGATCCCGGCGCGCTTCCCGGCCGGCCTCGCGCCGCAGGATCGTCAGGGCCTGCTCGGCCACCGTGCGCCCTTCGTCGAAGAACGTCCGCTTCGCCGCTGAATCGTCTGTCGTGTGCTCGCCCTTGAAGTACAGCGCGCGCATGAGGCGCCAGCGGAACTCGAGCGATTCCGGTTCCGCGGCGAGGGCCGCGCGACACGCGTCGATCGTGAGATCGATCGGGGCCGAAAGAGCGTGCCCCCCCTTCGATCCCTCCGCGCGAAGCGCCCAGAGCCGGTCGATGTCGGCCGGCTTCGGCACCGGCTCGGACGCCGAGAGAAGAGCGGGAAGGAGCGCGAACAGGAAGGACAGGATGGAGAGGCGCCGCATGGCCTCCACTATACTGGCGCGCCCCTTGCGAGGAGGCTCACGCACGAACACGAGGTGCCGCCGTGGCCGATCAGGATCCCAAGTCCGACCCTCAGCCTCCGTCCCTCCAGTTTTCGATCGACGACTCGGTCGCGAACGGCGTCTACGTGAATTTCGCGAACATCATCCACAACCCCGCCGAATTCGTCCTCGACTTCGGACGCGTTGTGCCGGGGCGAAGCGACGTCCGCGTCCTCTCGCGCGTGCTCACGACCCCCGTCCATGCCAAGCAGCTCCTGAACGCCCTCGCGCAGAACGTCGCTCTGTATGAGAAGAACTTCGGGACGATTCGCACCGACTTCGACGCCTCGCGACCGGGCGGTGCCGAGTCCTTTCGGCCCAACTGACGGCGCAAGACGAGACGCGAGACAAGGAAGGTCACGACCGATGAGCCCCCGAAAACTCTCCGTTCTCTCCCTCGGCCTGTCGCTCGGACTCTCTCCCGGTTTCGCTTCCGCCGCCGTGAGCGCTCCGCCTGCAGAGCCGCAGAAAAAGGAAGCGCAGAAGATGGGTGTCCAGCAGGCGGCTCCGATATTCGATTCCGACGCGATCGGACAGAGGCAGGTTGCCGACTATCAGAAGGTGGCAAAGGACTCCGGACGCAGGCTTCTCCTGATTTTCGGCACGAACGAATGCGCCCCCTGCCGCGCGTTCAATCGCGCGATTCACGAGAAGCTGTTCTTCAAGGCGTTCATCAACCAGTTCGTCCCGGTGTACGTCGACGTCTCGAGCGGCACGAACGCTTCGCTCCTCGTCGATTACAACGTCAACCCGGCCGCCGAGCAGCCTGGCGTCGTGATCCTGATGCCTGACGCTCGGATCCTGGAAGTCCTCGCGCAGGGCGAGATGGCCGCGCTCGCCCGGAAGGGCGACGCCGCCGTCCAGGAGTTCTTTCTGGCGCGCTTCCTGAAGACCGAGAAGTAGCGCGCCGCGCCGAGCGCGTACCCCCTGGCTCTGGCAGAATCAAGCTGGTGGCACCTCCCAGAAGCGCGGCTCAGCCCGGGCCGGACTCCGGCGATCTGCTGCTCGTGGCCGCCGGTGACAGCGCGGGACTCACGCGCCTCGTGACGCGGTGGAGTCAGTCCGTCTATGCATTATTTGAACGAACGCGCGAGCCGTCCGCCGCCACGGAAGCCACTCTCGCGACGTTCGAGCGGCTCGTCGTGAACGCGCCCCGCTACGCGCCCGAAGTTCCGTTCCCCTCTTTTCTCTGGGGAATCGCCGTGAAGATCGTCCAGGAGGGAAAGGCCGGCGACGTCCTCGAAATCCCCGCGCCGAAGCTGGTGGAATCCGCGTCCGCGCGGACGGCTCTCGTGCGTTCGGCCATCGCGGCCCTGCCCCCCGCCGAACGCGCGGCCTTCCTCTTGACCCGCGTCGCGCGCCTGCCCGTGGCCGCGGCGGCCGAGGCGCTGGGCGCCCAGGAGACCGAGGTGCGGCGCCGGCTCGTGCGGGCTCTCGAGTCCCTGCGAACGTCTCTCGTTCCGCTCCTCGGAATCTCGGCCGCCGGCGAGCCTGAAGGCGGCCCAAGGGGAGCCGCTTCGTGACCTGCGACGAGCTGCGCGAACGAATCGTCGACTCAGCCTCGGCATCGCAGGGCGGCCACGCTCCCGTGGTCGCCCATCTCGAAGAGTGCCCCGCATGCCGCGGCGCGGCGCGCGATTACGGGGCTCTCGACCGGCTCGTCCGGCCCGCGCTTCCCCCTTCGCTGCCGGCCGACTTCGAGGCGCGGCTGCGCCTTCGCCTGTCGGTCCGATCCCGGCACCCGGTCTCGAGCGCGTGGCTTCTGGGGGGAGCGGTGGCCGTGCTCGCTCTGGCGGCCCTTCTCGCCCCGCGTTTTCTTCGGGCGCGCCCGAAACCGCCGCCGGTGCCCGCGGAGCCCGCCGCCGCTCTCTTGCCCGCCGCGGCGAACGCCCCCGCGCCGGAGGCGCCCCCTCCCGACATCGTCGCCGTGCGCTCGACGCCGATCTCGCTTCAAACCGTGCCGCTCAGCGCCGAGGAGAAGGCGGAAGCCGTCGCGCTCCACGATTTCGATTTCCTCAACTCCTTCCGGACGCTCGCGCGCCTCGACGCGTTCTTTCCCGAGCCCGTCGGCCCCCGCGCTCCGGTGCCGGTTCCCGCAGGAGGCTTTCCGTCGCGCCCGCCCGACACTCCCGATGCGATCGCCGGGCGCTTTCTCGACTGGCAGCGCGCCGCCAGAACGGAGCGCATCCGCCTCTCCGAGCTCGAAAAGTCCTTTCGCGATCGACCCGAGGAAGAACGCTCGCTCCTCGAGGATCGCTGGACTCTCGTCCGCGACTTCTCCGACGATCAGCGCTCAGGACTGCGCCGGCTCGCGAGCCGCATGGACGAGCTCGACTCGCGCGCGCACGACCGGCTCGAATCCGAAATCCGGCTCATCGGGCGCCTCCCCAAAGAGGCGCGCGCGGCCCGCTGGCGCGCGCTCCCTTTCGCGAAGCCGCTCACCGGTCAGGAATTCGCGAGCGCCGAGCGGCTGCTTTTCTCGCGCTGATGGTCCCGTAGACTCCCGGACATGGCCGCCGTCGACCGGACGACCTCTCCCGCGTTCCAGCCCTGGATTCCGGCCACGGAAGCGCCGGCCGAGCTCACCTTCCGCGCGGTCGCCCTCGGGTCGATACTCGGAATCGTCTTCGGGGCCGCCTCCGTCTACCTCGGTCTGAAGGTCGGCCTGACCACCTCGGCATCGATCCCGATCGCGGTCATGGCGATCACGATCCTGAAGAAGCTCGGCAGCTCGACGATCCTCGAGAACAACATCGTCCAGACCACGGGGTCGGCCGGCGAGTCGGTGGCCGCCGCGGTCGTCTTCACGATCCCCGCCCTGATCTTCCTCGGCTTTCCGATGAAGATTCCGGTGACGTTTCTCATCGCGCTGACCGGAGGCGTCCTCGGCGTCCTCCTCATGATTCCCCTGCGGCGCTACCTGATCGTGAAAGAGCACGGCACGCTGCGCTTTCCCGAGGGCACGGCCTGCGCCGAGATCCTGATCGCGGGCGAGCAGGGCGGCACGTCCGCGAGAAAGATTTTCTTCGGCATCGGCCTCGGCGCGACATTCAAGCTCGCGACGAAGCTGCTCGGAGTCTTCAAGGACAACGTGGGGCGCGCGTTTTCCTTCTACCCGGGCTCCCGGCTCGAGTGCGAAACGTCGCCCGAGCTCCTCGCCGTGGGCTACATCATCGGATACGAAACGAGCGTCGTCATGGTCGCGGGCGGACTCCTGGCGGCGCTCATCCTCGGGCCGATGGTCGTGTTCTTCGGGAGCCACCTCGTAGAGCCTCTGGCCCCCGCCACGACCCTCATCCGGGACATGGACTATGCCGCCCTCAAGGACAAGTACCTGCGGTACATCGGCGCGGGAGCCGTCGCGATGGGAGGCATCCTCGGGCTCGTGCGCGCGGCGCCGGCGATCTGGGAGTCGCTCGCCGCGTCCGTGAAGCAGCTCCGCGGAGGCAGTGGCGGCGGGGCGGGGGTCGTGAGGACCGACCGCGACACCCCGATCACGTGGGTCGTCTTCGGTTCGCTCGCGATCGTCGTTTTCATCACCGT
>JAMQPJ010000564.1 GCA_023717585.1 Thermoanaerobaculia bacterium | reverse complement strand
AGCTCGACCCGGATTCGGCCTGGGCGCTCCTGTCGTCCGGCGCCGTGGGCGGCGGCATGCGCCCGAAGCTCGTCGCCTGCCTCGAGGCCGTGAAGGCGGGCGTTTCCCAGGTCGTCATCGCCGGACCGAATGGACACGCCTCGGCTCTCGCCGAGGGCATCGGAGGAACCCGCCTTGCCTCAGCCGCCGCCTGAAGCTCCGTCTCTCGTCGAGAAGCGCGACGCCGACAACATCCTCGGCACCTACAAGCGCACACCTTTTCACCCTCTCTCCGGCAAGGGCGCGAAGCTCGTCGACGCGGACGGGAAGGTCTACTGGGACCTTCTCGCCGGCATCGCCGTGAACGCGCTGGGCCACCGCCATCCGCGCCTCGTGAAGGCGCTCCGTGAGGAGGCGAATCACCTCCTCCACGTCTCGAACCTCTTTTTTCATCCGGCGCAGGGTCTTCTCGCCGAGCGCCTCACGCAGCTCTCCGGGCTGCCGCGCGTCTTCTTCTGCAACAGCGGCACCGAGGCGATCGAAGCCGCCGTCAAGTTCACGCGTCTCGCGGCGCCCGGCCGGAGCCGGATGATCGCGCTCGAGGGAGGTTTTCACGGACGCACGATGGGAGCGCTCGCCCTGACGGGAAACGAAGATTACCGGACGCCGTTCCTGCCGCTCGTGGGCGAGACGATCTTCCTTCCCGCGAACGACATCGCCGCCCTCGAGCGCGCCGTCACGCCGGACACGGCCGCGATCTTCCTGGAGCCGATCCTCGGCGAAGGGGGCATCGTCCCGCTGACGGCCGAGTACGCGAGAGCCGCGCGCGCCGCGGCCGACCGTGTTGGCGCGGCGCTCGTCTTCGACGAGATCCAGTCCGGCCTCGGGCGCACGGGTCACCTGTTCGTCTTTCAGGAGCTCGGCGTCGTGCCCGACCTCGTAACGCTCGCGAAGCCCGTCGGAGGCGGCCTGCCGCTCGGCGTCGTCCTCGTCGGGGCGCGGATCGCGCCGCTCGTGAAGCCCGGGCAACACGGAACCACCTTCGGCGGCAATCCGATCGCGTGCCGGCTGGGACTGGAAACGCTCTCCGAGATCGTGGACGGCGGACTCCTCGAGGGGATCCGCGAGACGGGGGAGTGGTTCGGGAAGAAGCTCCGGAACGCGAAGAAGCGCAGCAAGGGCGGGATCGTGGACGTCCGCGGCCGCGGCCTCATGTGGGGCGTGGAGCTCTCGCGCGACGCCGCCGAGGTTCAGAAGGCGCTCCTCGCGAAGGGCTTCGTCGTCGGAACGTCGCGGACGAAGGTGCTTCGCCTCCTGCCCCCCTACGTGGTACCCCGTCCGGCGCTGTCCGGATTCATCAAGGCGCTCGAGGAGATCCTCCGCGAGGCGCCGAAGGAGAAAGTCTCGTGAAGCCGAAAGTCAAGAAGGTCGCACTCGCCTACTCGGGCGGGCTCGACACGTCCGTCATCATTCCCTGGCTCAAGGAGAACTACGGCTGCGAGGTCGTGGCCGTGGCCGTCGACGTCGGCCAGGCCGAGGAGACCTCGGGCCTCGAAGAAAAGGCGAGAAAGACCGGCGCGTCGGAGTTCTTCCTCATCGACGCGAAGGACGAGTTCGCGAAGGACTACCTGTTCCCGGTCCTCAAGGCGGGCGCCGCATACGAGCACGACTACCTGCTCGGCACGGCCACGGCGCGCCCGCTCATCGCCAAGAAGCAGGTC
>JAMQPJ010000558.1 GCA_023717585.1 Thermoanaerobaculia bacterium | reverse complement strand
GGTGTTCTCGTCGACGGGCGGCCTTCACGCCGCGGGCTTCTTCGAAGCGGACGGGACCTTCCTCCTGGCGCGGGAGGACGTCGGACGTCACAACGCGACCGACAAGGCCGTCGGCGCCGTCCTGAGGAGCCGGCGCCCATGTCCGCCGATCCTCCTCGTCTCGGGCCGGCTCGGCTTCGAGATCGCCCAGAAGGCCGCGCTCGCCGGCGTGCGCATCGTGGCCGCCGTTTCGGCGCCGACGAGCCTCGCGGTGGACCTCGCCGAAGAGACCGGCCTCACGCTCGTCGGCTTTCTGCGCGACGAGCGTTTCAACGTCTACACGCACCCCGGGCGCATCCGGGAATAGGCACGCCGGCGCGCGAGCACGTATCTATACTGGCCGGAGCATCCGAAGAAAGACGGGTGGAAGATGATCGCGACGGCGCCGGTGCCAACGCTCCTTCGAGCCTTTCGGCCCGCGGCAGCGGTCCTCGCTCTGGGCCTTTTCGCCGCCCCTGCCGGGGCCTGGGACCGCGACACGCACGTCGCGATCGTCAACGCCGCGTTGCGATTGTCCCCGGCCGCCGCCGCGCGGATCCCCGCCGGCCAACGGAGCGTGACGTCTCAGGCCGCCGCGGAGACCGACATGCTCGACCGGGAATGCGTCTACCACCCGACCGGCGCAGGCCCGAAAGCGCCCCCGGCCGAAGCCGAACGGGCTCTCGAGCGGTTGCGATCGGGGAAGGGACTCGACCGCCCTTATCTTCGCGCACAGTCGATCGGGCGGTACATCCACTACGTCGCCGACGCCGCGATGCCGGCCGACCTTCTTTCGCGGGAGCACCCCTACCCCGCCACCGAGCTCTTCGCCAACCGGAACTTCGTGGTATTCCACGAGGGACGCGCTCTGACGCTTCCGCTCGCGCGCTCCCTCGTCGAGCGGGGCCGCGACGCGCTGTGGGGAGATCCGGGCGAAGGCTCCCTCACCTCGGCGTTCCGCGTCGCCGTGAACCTGACGGTCGAGGCGCTCCTCCTCCTGCCGCCCGAGTCCGGCGTCCGGGTGGAAGACCCTGAAGGGCCTGCTCTCTTTCTCGTCAACTCGATCGACAACGGCCTCGGCTCGAAGAAGGTCGGGGAGAAGTTCATCGGATCCACGACCGAGCAGACGAGGAACGGCACGATCGTCTGGGACCACTACATCGAGTACATGCAGAAGGACCCGATCGGCGATCGCGCGCCGTATCTCGTCTCCGAGAAGGCGGGGCTCCACATCCTGGAATGGAACCCGAGAGCCTCCGGCGCGACCGCGACGATCCGGGCTCTTCTCTTCAACAACGACGACACCTGCGCCACGAAGATCATTCTGGCGAGCGGGAGTTGGAAGAGTACGCTTCCGATCCGGATCGGCCCGCGCGCCGTGCGCATCGCCGAGTTCGAGGGACCTGCCGGCCTTTCACACGAGGGGATGTACCGCACCTGGACGCCGCAGCCGTGCACGGGCACGATCGACGCCGGTTCGAGCTTTCCCACGGCCCGCCGCGTGATCGTCGGCCTGAACGGGCAGGCTCCGACCTTCGACGGACCGGAAACGCGCGTCGGGCCGGCCCGCGTCGGAGCGGGCGGCCCGGCGAAGACTCGCTCGAGAGACTAGCCGGGCATCCCGCTCCGTTTCAGCGACCGCCGGTCGCCGGCGCGTTCATCTTCGGCCTGCTTTGGTAATGCTTCCAGAGCCGCTTGTGACGGTCCGAGAGGTCGAGCCGGACGCCCTTGTCGTAAAGCGCGACGACGTTCGATTCCGTGAGCAGCGGGTCGCCGGTGAACACGGCGAGGGACGCGTCCTTGCCCTTTTCCAGCGATCCGATCCGGGCGTCGACGCCGTAGATCTTCGCCGGATTGAGCGTGATCGCGCGGAGAGCGTCGAGGCGGTCGAGGCCGAACGCCGCCGCCATCGCGGCGTGGTTCGGGAGGTCGCGCGTCATGGGGGCGGCCATCGGGGTCTGGCCGTTCCCGATCGCGACGACGACGCCCGCCTTCGCGAGATCGGCCGCCGTCGTGAAGGGCGCGTCGTACGGTTCGTCCTCGCGGAGCGGCAGCCGCAGCACCGTGTCGAGGATGACGGGGATCTTCCGCGCGGCGAGAGCCGCGGCGACCTTCGGCGCGTCGGTGCCGCCGAGAATGACCGGGCGCACCTTCTCCCCCTTCAGCTCCTCGTCGAGAAAGCGCAGCGCCGCGTCGATCTGCGTCTTCCTCTCCGCCCGGATGACGAGAGGAATCGAGCCGTCGAGGACGCCGCGCATCGCCGACAGCGCCGCGAGATCGTCGTGACCGGGCACTCCGGCCCTGCCCTCGGCTGTCTTCGCGGTCCGATAGGCCGCGGCGTCCCGAAACGTCCTCTTGATGAGCTCCAGCGCTTCGTCGCGCCGGCGTTCCTGAACGCGCGCCGCCGGCCGTGCCTCAGGGCGCCTGTCGATGGACATGCTCGGCCATTCGAGAAGCACGGCCGCGGGGCACTTCAGGCACGCGTCCTCTCGCGTCCAGCCGTTCAGCGTCACGACCGAGACCGCGCCGGGGAACGTGGAGCCGCGCGGCGCGAGGGCGGCGAACAGCACGCCGCCGCTGCGCGTGACGGGCAGCGCCTCGGAATCGAGGTTCATCGCGGCGTCGGGCCGGGCCTCGGGATTGATCTCGCCGACTTCGGCGACATCGTTCGTGGCGCGAACCGCCTGGATTTCGACGAGGCCGACGAGCGACGCCGGCGCGAAGAAAGCGGGCGCGACGTGCCTGCCCGCCACGTCCACGACCTCGGCCCCGGCCGGGACGGGCGTCTCCGGCCCTCCGACCGCCAGGATTCTTCCGTCCGCGATCACGACGACGCCGTTTGGAATCGCGGGGCCGGCCGCCGTATGCACCGTCGCACCTTTCAGGACGAGGACGGAAGCGAGAAGGAGCGCGCTCATCGCGTCACCTCCGTCCCGGCCTCTTCGGAGCCGTGGCTCTCCTCGTCACAGGAGTGGGTGGGAGGCCGCCGCGCGGGATCGGCGGGCGCCGTCGC
>JAMQPJ010000514.1 GCA_023717585.1 Thermoanaerobaculia bacterium | reverse complement strand
GTCCCCAGAACGTCCGGGATCGCGAGCAGGGAGTTCGCCGCGACGGTGCGTACCGCTTCCGTCCCGTTTCGTCCATCCCGATCGTGGCCCAGGAACTTCAGCGTGAAGTTCGCCGCCGAGACGCTTTCGTTCTCGAGCGTGACGCTGGTCGTGTAGAACGCGCCGTTCGCGCCCTGGACGCGCGCGCTCGACGGCAGGATCCAGACCTTCGAGTTACCCTCGAGGGCCGTGCGGATTCCGAGGATCGTCCGCGGGTCGTTCGTCGTCTGGTCGATGACCGCGGCATACGTCGCGATGCGGGCGCCCCCGGTCGGCGTCGAGACCACGAGGATCGCGTTCGAGGTGCCGTCCGGCGCCCCGAGCGCCGTGACGACGCCGCTGATCTGGCGCATCTCGAGGGGAAGAAGGTCGTAGCCCTGGGAGCCGAGGAGCGACCCGCCCGAGGAGTTGAGCAGGAGGTCCACGTGAGCGGGCTGGTCGGTCGCGTTCGCGATCACCGCGTTCGTCCGGAAGGCGGTGTCCTGCCGGAGGCCGAGGAGGACCTGCGACGAAGCGGACGTCACGAGGTCGTTCGGGGCGAGCGCCGGCACGGCCTGTCCGAACGTGCCGACCCCCGAGGGAGGCGGCGTGGAAGTCTGGCTCACGATCTTGAGCAGGTTCGTGTCGGCGTTGATCCGGATCGCGCCGAAGCCGCTGGAGACACCGAAGAGGGAATTGAGGACGTCGGAGTAGGTGACGGTCTGGCCGGGGGGGACGGTGCGTGTCACCTCCACTCCGGCGGAACCGTCCTGGTCGTGGCCGAGGGACTTGATCGTGAGGTTCGCGTCGAAGGAGCCCGTGTTCGTGACGGTGAGGCTCGTCGTGTAGAAGGCGCCGTTCGCGCCCTGGACGCGCGCGCTCGACGGAAGAACGTACGTCGTCGGGATCGCCGTCGAGCCGAGGAACCAGCCCATGTCCTGGAAGGCCGGGAGCGTCGCGTCCACGCTGGAACTGAGGTCGCTCGACGCATTCGGCTCCATCAGAAGGTTCGGCGAGGCCGACGTGTCCCAGTGCGAAACGGAGGAGCCGAGCACGACAGGGTTCGGGGCGAACATGAGAAGCCGTCCCTGGGTGTCTGCTCCGGCATAGAGAGCCGCGTCCAGACCGAGGCTCGCGGTCGCCGGCAGGCTCGCGCGGATCGCCGTTCCGTCAACGAGAGTGATGCGGACGGAGGGAATCGTGATCGTCGCGTCGGTGCCGGCCATGCCGGCAACGGACCCCGCCACGTTGTCGACGATGATCGCCGCAATCGCCCCCGCGTTCTGCGCGTTCTTCACCTTCACCGTGAAGTTGCAGTTCCCGCGGTCGATGAGGGCGATTTTCCCGGCCACGCCGGACGTGATCGCGCTGCAGCCGTCCGTTGCCGAGCCCGAGAGCCCCGCAACGACCTGACCGCTCACGTTCTGCAGAGCGAGCGGCGGACCGAAATCGGCGGTGCCGACCGCGAACGTGTCCGCGACGGCCGCGGGCGCCGTCACGACGAGGCGAGGCCGGGGCCCCATGTAGGAGTTCGCGTACGTTGTCGCGTTCGGGCCGTTCCAGACGAGCTTGCCGGTGTTCAGAACCGACGCCATCCGGTCCGCGTCCAGCACCATCTGGTCCCAGGTCTTTCCCGCGGTCGTGTCGAAGAGGAAGCGGTCGAAGATACTCGGGAACTGGGTCGTCCCCGACCCAAAGAACTCGCCGCTGGAGCGATCCGTGAAGGTCTGGAACCCGAGGCCGTGGCCGAACTCGTGGAGGACGACGGAAAGCAGGTTCGTGCTGCTGCCGTGATTGTGGTCGAGGCCGAGATAGAAGAAGGACCCGGTGAGGCAGCCGGTCTTCCCAAGCTCGCTGTTGAAACGGGCCCTGATGGCGTTGCCCGAAGAGTCGATCTCGGACCCTCTGAGCTTGTCGGCCAGCGCCTTCGAGTACCACGTGCCCGCGACGGGCGCGTTCGGGAAGCTCGCGAAGACCGAGATGGCCCCGGCCGATCCGAGGACGGCCGTCGTCGCGCTGCACTCCAGCGCCTGAAAGCTCGACTCGATCCGGATGTCCACGTTGCTCGGAAGCAGACCGCCCCAGATGCGGGCGGCCTCCTTGAAGACGTTGAGGCGCTGGGCTCCCACGGTCGTTCCCATGTTGCCGCCGACCGGCGTCGCGGGGGTCGGATCGTTGAAGCCGACGCCGGCTCCGTCGGTCACGACGACGACGAGGTTCGCGGCCGAAGCCGGCACGGCGGCGATGAAGAGGGTGAACGAGAGGAGAAACGAGAGGAGAAACGAGACGCGACGCATCGGTCGGGTCCTCCTAGCGCTCTTCCGCGCGGGGCGCGGGGGCGGGCTTCCCGGCCGTGCGGGCCTCGCTGGCGGAGCGGGCACCGTGCACGCAGCGATGCTCGATGGATCCGTCGGGAGCCTTCGTGGCGATCGCGTAGCTCATCGTCTCCTCGCCGAGCTCGACCATCTTGGTTCCGTCCGGAAGGACGACGACGCGAGGGGCGACGGGAGCGGCCTGGGGCGCGCGGCCCGCAAAGAGCTTCTCGCGCTCGGCGGCGGTCGCGGGGCGCAGCTCGCCGGTCTCGGGGTCCTTCGTGACGACCATGTTGGCCACGCCCGGCGCGGGAGACGCTTCGGCGGCCGCTTGCGTCCCGGACGCGGGGGCGGTCTTGGCGGTCTTCGCCTTCGTCGCGGTTCTCCTCTTCGCTTTATTTGCCTTCCCCTTCGGGCACAGCGCCTTGTCGGCGCCTTCGCCCGCGCAGCAGTTCATTTGCTCGGTGGGCTTTCCGTCGGTCCGAGGCGTCGCCTTCGCCGCGCCTTCGTCGGCGACGGCGGGAAGGAAGATCAGGAGGGCGAGCGCGGGGAGGAGGCGATTCTGGCGCATGGGGCTCCTTGGGGTCCGGAGTGTCCGGACGCGTCGCTATCCTACGCGGACGACGAGGTCGATCTCCACCCGGGCGCCGGCGGGGAGCGCGGCGACGGCGACGGTCGAGCGCGCCGGGCGATGAGTTCCGAAACGGGCCGCGTACGCCTCGTTCATCTTCGCGAAGTCCGCCATGTCGACGAGGAACACGCCGGCGCGGACGACGTCGGCAAGCGTGGCGCCAGCGCCGCGCAGCACGGCCTCGAGGTTGTCGAAAACGCGGTGAGTCTGCGCCCCGGCGTCGCCCTCGACGAGCTTCATGGTGGCCGGGTCGAGGCCCACCTGGCCTGCGGTGAAGAGGAAGCCCCCGGCGACGATGCCCTGCGCGTAGGGACCGATGGCTTTCGGGGCGTCCTCCACGGAAACGGTTTGCATGCTCATGGCGTCCTCGTTCGGCGCGGGGGTCTGCTCAGCGCGTGGGGTCCCATACCGCCACGTGAGGCAGGTTGCGGTACTTCTCATCGAGGTCGAGGCCGTAGCCCACGACGAACTCGGGGCCGATCTCGAATCCGAGGAATCTCACTTGAATGTCCCGGTTCTCGGGGAGCCTTTTCTTGAGCAGGGCCGCCACGCCGAGCGAGCGCGGCTTGCGCGATCCGAGGAGCTCGAGGATCTTCCGGAGCGTGAGCCCCGTGTCGATCACGTCCTCGAAGAGGAGGACGTCTCTGCCCTGGATGTCCATCGACAGGTCGTGGACGATGTTGATGTTCCCCGAGGAGCTCGTCCCGGCGTAGGAGCGCACCTGGAGGAAGTCCACCGCGACGGGCACCTTGAGGCGCTTCAGGAGGTCGGTCAGGAAGAAGACCGAGCCCTTCAGGACCCCGACGGCGAGGAGGTCCTTGCCGGTGTAGGCGGTGTCGATCTCCTTCGCGAGGACGTCGAGGCGCTTCGCGATCGTCTCCTCGGAAAGCAGGATGTGGTCGATCACCGGAGTCAGATTATCATCCGGGCGTGGCATGGATCTCGGGTATCGCGGGGTTTTTCAAGCGCCTGCCCGGCGCGTGGCAGGCATGGCGTCGCCCCCCGAAGAGGCCGGCAGTCAGGAGCAGCGAACGGGTAAAACGAGTGAGCGCCCCTGAGATGGTCGTATGTCTCTTCTGCGGTCGAACCGGGTCCTTGCGGCCCTTCGCGGCGATGGTGCAGCTCGACTGTTCAACCTGCGGGCCGTGCGATGTGACAGCCGAAGCGATGGCCCTCCTCCGAGCCGACGAGAACCTGAGGCAAGCGGTCCTGCGACAGATGCGGCGACACCAGGACATCGGCGCCGAGAGGCCGCTCGTCAACCTCGAGTTCATCCAGTCGCTCAAAGGGCGTCACCCGCCGCTCTCGGCGCGCTGAAACGCCGTTTTTTTCGATCACCGTTTGATCACCGGGCCCGAAAAAGGAGAGGAACGCCTTCTCCCTTATCATCCACGAAACGTGACCAGCACGGCGCCGGAATCCGAAGCGATCTCGCAGGCCTATGCGCGGCTCTCCGCGAAATTCAAGGCCCTGTGGACGTTCCATCAGTTCCTCCAGGGCGTGCACCGGACGAGCCTGCGCGGGTCCACCGGACCGGCCGTCTCTTTCGCGCCCCTCTACGAGCAGATCAAGCGAATCAAGGAGACGAAGGGCGTCGAACCTGCCGCCGACACGCGGGCGGCGATGGCGAGCCTGGACGTCCAGCTCGACGCGCTGCACGCGACGCTGTCCGAGGACGACCGCCAGATCTCGCCGAGCACGATGCGTCTGTTCTTCGAGCGCGTGAAGGCCGGCGACGAGGAGCTTCTCCTCTCGATCCTGAAGTTCTATTACTACGCGAACACTCTCTCGCCCGACGAGATGGACAAGGTGGACCTGCTCCTCACGCGTCTCGGCACGGCGCCCGGGAAAGGAGGCGAGCCGGAGCTGAGGCCTCCCGCCGAGCTCCAGAAGCTGAGCGACGCGCTCCTCTCGCTCATGGAGCGGCCCCGGGCGGACGCCGCGGAAGTGCAGTCGGTGGTCTCCCTCCTCGAGATCCTGAGGCGCGACCTGGAGGCATGCGAGCGGTTCGAGGATCTCTCGAACCGAAAGACGCTCGAGAACATCCGAACGCTCAAGCACCGGATGGGGAAGGCGTTCTACGAGGCCGAGGTCATGCACGCGATCCTGTCCTCGAACGTCGCCGTGAAGAAGAAGTTCCAGCTCCTGTACAAGGTGGAGGAGAAGCGCATCCTCACGGCCTCCCGCGAGGTTCTCGAGAAAGAAAAGGACCTCGAGCACGACGCGCGCTTCATGAGCCCCGGATTTCGCGAGGATCTCGAGCGTTTCCGGAAGGACAAGGACGAGTTCGAGAAGGCGAGCCGCCGGCGCGGCGTGCGACCGCGGGACGTCAAACGCCTCAAGGATTCCCTTCACCGTCTTCTCGCGCGGCTCGACCCCGCGGCCGCCGACGAATTCGACGTGGGCTCGGACTCGACGGCCGGCAGCAGTCGACGGAAGAAGGAAGCCGTCTCCAAGGGCGCGACGCCTCCGCCGTTCCGCCGGGATACGGGCGCGGGCACGGCCTGGCGCGCCGAGACGGATCGGCTCACGTCAGAAACGGCTCGGAAGCTCTTCTCCAGCGTGGATCTCGTCCGTTCGGACCCGCCGGGAGGCACGCCCGAATACGGCACGAGGCTCGAGGGCTGGGAGGTCCGGTCGGCCCTCCGGATTCTCCGGAAGGGAAAGGACGCTGAGCCCGCGGGCGGGATGGACCGCCTCTTCTTCAACGCGGCCGTCCTGCGCCAGAAGATGGACGAGGAGGCCCACAAGCTGCGCGATCTCGTGGGCGAGGTCGGGGACTCGTCCGCGTCCGAGCACACGCTCGCGCCCACCGGCAAGTGTCTCGCGCGCGCCCGGGAGATCGACGGCCTGTTCCGCGAGGCCCTCGTCGCGGTGGAATCGGAGGGAATCGAGCCCTGGAACCACCTGACCCGGTCGCGCTTCCGGCACCTCCGGGCCTTCGCGGGCCTCTGGCTTCTCTTCGACGCCCTCGGCGGGAAGTAGGCACGGCCGTGACGGCGCGCGGGGGCGCGTCGATGGTTTAATCGGCCCGATGGCCGAAACTCCGACTCCCGACGTCCCTGAGCAGATCGCGAACCGCCGCGACGCGCGCGCCCGGATCGCCGCCCTCGGGCGACCGGTCTACCCGAACCGCTGGGACGGGACGCACCTCGTCTCCCAGGTGATCGCGAAATGGTCGCCGCTGGACGCCGCGGCTCTCGAGGCTCTGCCCGAGGCCGAACGGCACGTGCGCGTGCCGGGCCGCATCCTCGCGATCCGGAAGATGGGGAAGGCCGTCTTTCTCGACCTCTCCGACGGCGCCGAGCGCGTCCAGGCCTACGTGAAGAAGGACGCGCTTCGCCCCGGCGACTGGGAGCTCCTCGAGCAGCTGGACCTCGGCGACCACGTGGGCGTGGCGGGATCGATCTTCCGGACGCGGACGGGGGAGCTCTCGGTCAGGGCGGCCTCGCTCGATTTCCTGTCGAAGTCGCTTCGTCCGCTCCCCGACAAGTGGCACGGCCTCACGGACGTCGAGCGGAAGTACCGGCAGCGCTACGTCGATCTGATCGTCTCTCCCGAAACGCGGCGCACGTTCGAGATCCGGGCGAAGATCGTCGCCTTCATCCGCAATTTCTTCGACCGGCGCGGCTTCGTCGAGGTGGAGACGCCGATGATGCAGACGCTCGCGGGGGGAGCGGCCGCCCGACCTTTCCGGACGCATCACAACGCGCTGGACCTCGACCTCTACCTGCGCATCGCGCCGGAGCTGTACCTCAAGCGCCTCGTCGTGGGAGGGTTCCCGAAGGTCTACGAGATCAACCGCAATTTCCGGAACGAGGGCATCTCGACGCAGCACAACCCCGAGTTCACGATGCTCGAGTTCTACACCGCCTACGCCGACGCGCGCGACCAGATGGCGCTCACGGAGGAGCTCCTCGCGGCCGCCGCGGAGGAGATCCTCGGAACGACCGATCTTCCCTGGGGCGAAGAGACAATCTCGCTGAAGGCTCCCTTCCGGCGCGTCACGATGATCGACGCGATTCTGGAGAATATTTCTGCTTCGGAGGAAGAGAGAGAGAAAGAGAAGATTTCTGAGAATGGTCCCGTGCAGGCGGGCGGCCGCACGCGCGTCACGAGAGAGGCCCTCGCTGATCTTCACCTTCTAAGAAAAATCGCCGATGAGGTTGGAGTGGAGTCTCTCGAGAGGTTTGGCGACTCCAAAGGGAAGCTATTAGCAGAAATCTTCTCGGCCGTCGCGGAGCGACAGCTTCTTCAGCCGACGTTCGTCATCGACTATCCCGCAGAGATCTCGCCGCTCTCCAAGACGAAGCCGGGGGACCCGGATACCGCCGACCGCTTCGAGCTGTTCATCGGGCGGATGGAGGTCGCGAACGGCTTCTGCGAGCTGAACGATCCCGACGAGCAGGCGGAGAAGTTCCGCGCGCAGGTGGCCGAACGGGGCAAAGGCGACGACGAGGCGATGCCTTACGACGAGGACTACGTCGAGGCGCTCGCCTATGGCATGCCGCCCACGGCCGGCGAAGGCGTCGGCATCGACCGCCTCGCGATGCTCTTCACGAACTCGCACTCGATCCGCGACGTGATCCTCTTTCCGCTGATGAGACCGAAGTGAGTTTCTTTGCTCGGGGAGCAGATTTCCTGATATCGGCGGCTGCATCAGCAGCCGCCGCATATTGGAAGAAATTCTTCTCTTGATACCTTTCTTCCTCGCTCGAAGATACCTTCTCGCGTCGAGGCGCGACGCGCAGGTGGGCGTCGTCGCGCTCGCGGCGTTTCTCGGGCTGGCGCTCGGCGTGGCGGCGCTCGTCCTGTCGCTCGCGCTCCTCGCCGGGTTCCAGGCGCACGTGAAGGGCCGGCTTCTCGCCGAGACCCCGCACCTCCTCGTGACGCCCGCCGGACGAGGCGCCTTCCACGACGCGGATCGCGTGGGCGGCAGGCTCGCCGCCGTCCCCGGCGTCGTGTCCGTTTCTCCCGTCGCGCGGGGCCGTGTCTGGGTTTCGATGGGGCGCGACGCCGCCCCGGCCGAAATCGTGGGCCGCGAGAAGGCGAAGGGACTCGTCCTCGACGTCGCGCAGGCCCGGCCGCTCGGCATCGTGCCGGGCGAGACCGTGACGCTCGTCTCGTCGCGCTCGCGGCTGTCGCCTCTCGGGCCCGTCCCGATCGTCTCGACGATGCGGGTCTCGGGCCTCGCCCCGGCGTCTGCGGGACGGCGCGCGGCGGAGGCGAGCCTGCCGCTCGACGAGGCGCGGCGCCTCTTCGCGCTCGGCCCCGACGGGGCGACGGGTTACGAGGTGTTCTTGAAGGACCCGATGCGGGCGAAGGACGCCGCCGGAGCGGTCGCGGCGGCGCTCGGCCCCTCCGTCACGGCGACCACCTGGGAGGAGCAGAACCGCGCGCTGGTCCTCGCCCTGAGGCTCGAGCGGTTCGTCCTGTTCGCGGCCGTCTTCCTGATCGTGATCGTCGCGGGCCTGAACCTCGCCGCGACGTCGGCCGTCCTCGCGGCGACGCGCGCGGGGGACGCCGCGGTGCTGTCGGTTCTCGGAGCGTCGCCGAAGACAGTGGAGCAGGTGTTTCGCGCCGCGGGCGGCGGCGTTGGCGTCGCCGGGACGCTCCTCGGCGTCGCGCTCGGCGTGTCCGTCGCGACGCTGCTCGAGAAGTTCGGCGTCGTCCCCCTCCCCGCCCAGCTCTACGGCATGAGCCACGCGCCGTTCCGCGTGGATTTCCTCGACGTCGCCGCCGTCGCTGCGCTGTCGATCCTCTGGGCGTTCGTCGTCGCGTCCGTGCCGGCCCGCACAGCCGCGCGGCAGGCCGCCGTGGAGGCCCTGCGTGGCGCCTGAGACGGCGCCCTTACTCGTCGCGGAGGGCCTCGCGAAGGGTTTCGGGTCCGGCGAGGCGCGCGTCGAGGTCTTCCGCGGCGTGTCGCTCCGCGTCTTCGCGGGCGATCTCCTCGCCATCACGGGCCCC
>JAMQPJ010000053.1 GCA_023717585.1 Thermoanaerobaculia bacterium | reverse complement strand
GGCGCCCTGGCGCTCGCGCCGGGCCTGCAGATCGCGAAGCAGCTCTGCCGCGGCCTCGCGGCCGTCCACGAAGCCGGCATCATCCACCGGGACATCAAGCCGCCGAACATCATGGTTCTCCCGAACGGCGTCGTGAAGCTCATGGACTTCGGCATCGCGCGCGCGGCCGAGGGCGCCGATACGGCGACGCAGGGCGGGCACACGGTGGGCACGCCCTACTACATGAGCCCCGAGCAGGCGCGGGGCCGGGAGCTCGACAAGCGCAGCGACATCTACTCGGTCGGCGTCGTTCTCTACGAGCTGTTCTCGGGAAAACGGCCGATCGAAGGACGTGAGCTGAGCGAAGTCATGAGGAAGCACGTCTCGTACGAGCCCCAGCCCATCACGGCCCTCCGGCCGGACCTGCCCGACCTTCTCGAGCGCGTCCTCATGTCGTGTCTCGCGAAGGACCCCGCGCAGCGTCCGCCCACGGCGAACGACCTCTATGGCGCGTTGCAGCGCATCGGGGCCTGAGAGGAGACATATGACCGGTGTTCACAAGGTCCTCAAGGACAGGCTTCGGGCCGGTGAGGTCGTGCACGGCCTCCTGTCGCCGAACGTCGAGCCCGATCTCGTCGAGACGCTCGGGCTCCTCGGCTTCGACTTCTACATCCTCGACGCCGAGCACGGCAGGGCGGGTCCCCCGGAGGCGGCGGCGGTCGTGCGTGCCAGCGAGGGGGCGGGTCTCGCCCCGCTCGTGAGGCCGCGCAGCCTCGACGCGAAGCTGATCCTGCAGTTCCTCGATGCGGGAATGACCGGAATCATGCTGCCCGGCGTGCGGAACGCCGACGACGTCAAGCGGCTCGTGGAGGCCGTGAAGTATCCGCCCGCCGGCCTCCGCGGTCTCGCGGCGATGCGCGCGAACGGGTTCCTGCTCGGGGCCGAGAAACAGGAAGACTGGGTCCTTCGCTCGAACCGCGAGACGGTCGTCCTGCCGCAGATCGAGACCGTGGAGGCGCTCGAGCGCGTCGAGGAATTGGCGGCCGTGCCCGGCATCGACGGCTTCATCGTGGGCCCGCGCGATCTCGCGCTCGCGCTCGGATTCCCGGACGGACCGGGTCACCCCGAGATCGAGTCGGCGATCGACCTCGTCGTGGCCGTCGCGAAGCGGCGCGGCCTCGTCGTGGGCACGGTCGCGCCGACGGACGCGCGCGCGAAGGATCTCGCGGCGCGCGGCCTGACGATCATGCTTCACTCCGTGACCGGGCTCCTGAAGACCGGGGCTGAGGCCTATTTCAAGGCGGCGAAGGGGTGAGGGGGGATATACGACTGAATCGGGACTTCGGTCCGATCGCCGGCTAGTTCTGCTTTGAGGACGAGGACACCCAGCCGCTCATGATTCCGAGCCAGTTCCAATTCGCAGTGCCGTCCTCGGGAGGGCGTGTCGATTGACCGCCGTGTGCGGCGATAGCCTTTCTTGCCGCAATTTGACGTGCCACGATCGCCCGTAGGTCTGCGGTGTCTCCCTGCGCCGTTGGTTGCGCGAAGCCACCGCGCGAGACAGCCAGACGTGTTACTAGAATCACACACGCCGCCCGCCAGATTCTCAATGCGGAGCGCGAAGTGCTTGTCGCCATCAGAGACCGAGGATCTTCAGAAGGCGGGCGGTTGAATAGGCGATGAGAGGCAGCTCCTCGAAGTCGCGATCGTTGGACCAGATCGGGATCTCGAGCTTGAGCGCCAAGGCCGCCAGACCAACGTCGTCCGGGTCTCTCTTGCCGAGGTGACGCCCGGCTTCAGCCAGACGGCTTCGATACTGGGACTCGGAAAAGACCTGGAGAGGCAGCAACTTCAGGTCTCGTTCGAGCTTCTCCAGGTCGAGGCCATACTTGGCGGCCATCATCGGTAGATAGCGGTGAACCTCGGCGAGAGTGACCTGGGTGGTGACGACCCGAAGCCCGGGGGCCCCTTCGAAGATCCGCCGGGCGGCCTTTCCGATGACGGCCGACAGGAGCACGTTAGCGTCTGCGGCGACGCTTCTTAGACTCTTCGAAGTCATTCAGGATCTCGTCCTCGGTGATTCCCTTGGCGTCCAGCTCGCGGGCGATCTCGCCGCTCAGCTCGAGATAGAGCTTCCGGCGGACCTCCATCGGGAGCTTCCTGGGTTCGTTCAGGGGATAGACCACCGCGGCGGGCTTGCCGCGTCGGGTGACGAGCACAACCTCCTTGCCCTGCAGCAACTCGCAGAACTGGCTTCGGAATTGGCGAACGGTAGTGGTCTTCATCGATCTCTGCTCCAGGTCCATCCTCTCTCGCGGAGCCTGATGTGTCAACACATGTGACCACATTGGGCGTGGGCTTAGGGGTCCCTCGGTCGGACGCAGCTGGAGCCCTCATGAGGCCGCGCGGCGGTGGTCAGATCTCAGTCTTATCCCCCGGCGCCGCCCCGAGTCGTTACTCTTTCGCTGGCTTCGCGTACTTCTTCCGCATCGCCGCGACGGATTTGACGACCATCTTCTCCAGCACCTTCTGGTCCACGTCCGTCAGCCTCTTGACGTAGAGGCAGTAGCCGCTCTTCGTGTGCTTGCCCAGGCGCGCGAAGAGGGACTCGGATCCGGGGAAACCGGCCGAGACGTAGAGGACCGTCGCGGCCTTGCGCGGCGAAAAACCGACGAGCGGCATGTCGCCCTCGCGCCCGCTTTCGTATGTGTAGTGGCAGCTGCCGAAGCCGATGATGGACGGCCCCCACATCCTCGGCTTCTCGCCCGTCGCGTCTCGCATCAGCGTGACGAGCGCCTTGGCGTCGGCGCGTTTCTTTTCGTCCGCGACCGCACCGATGAACGCCGCGACGCTCGACCTGGTCGGCTTCGTCTTGTTTTCCGCCATGTGCTAATCCTTTGCCACGCGTTTCCAGATCCACTCTTTTGCGGCCGGCTTTCCGTTCCGCATTCCCTCGATTCGCGCGCTGAGCGTGCCGTCCGGGTTCTTCCGGTAGGAGACGCGGCGCGGAAACTCGAGCGCGCTCTCGAAGACGACGCTCGTCGCGTCGATCGCGGCGAGCGGAAACGGCGTCGCAGGCTTGCCGCCGGGGCTCGCGAGGTAGACGAGCGAATCGCCCCGCTGCTCGATGCGGAGGAACTCGAAGCCGACAGTTTTTCCGTTCTTCACGTCGCGGTGCACGGCGAGCATGCTGCCGGCCTTCGGCGGAATCCAGAGCTCCTCGTTGCGCATTCCCGCGTCGTCGCCTCCCCACGCGCCGGCCAGCCAGGAAAGCGATGTGATGTCCGCCTTCGGGCCTTCTCCGAAGGCGGACG
>JAMQPJ010000493.1 GCA_023717585.1 Thermoanaerobaculia bacterium | reverse complement strand
CGCCTACACGTCCGTACGCCAGATCGAGCAGGTGCTCGGAGACGACGGTCGTTACCGGGACGGGCGCGAGATCACGGTCTACGGCAGGCCGTTCGATGCCGCGCGTCTCCTCTACAAGAACGACATTCCCCTCGTCGGCCTCGCGCATCGCCGTGCGCTCGCGGACGAGATCGGCGGCTTCGACGAAACCTTCGATCAGTTCGAGGACTGGGATTTCCTCATCCGCCTCTCGGCGCGGACCCGGTTCCATCACCTGCCGGCCGTCACCGCCGTCTACCGGCTGAGAAACGACGCCTCGAACATCACCGCCGCCCAGCCCTGGCACTCCGGCGACGCGCAAACGGCCCGCCGACGCCTCTTCGAGAAACACGCGGCCCGCCGGTCGGCTTCGACCGAAATGGCGCTGGTAGACAGCCTCGAGAGCGACACGTACGCGCTCCGTGACGCGGCGGCGGCGGCCCGCGCGGAGGCCGATGCGCTCCTGCAGGGGCTCGCCGACGCCCGCGCGCGGATCGAGTCCGACCGCGAGGCCCTCACCGCGGCCGCCGCCCGTGAGACCAAGCTCCTCTCTTCGCGGGCCGCCGCCGCGCGCCATTCCGAGGAGTCCGCGACGCGCGAGCAGGCGCTCGCCGTCGAGAACGTCCGCCTTCAGGCAGAGGCCGCCCGCCTGTACGCGACCGTCGACGCCATGAACCGCTCCCTCGCGTGGCGCCTCTTCACGCCGTGGTGGAAGCTCAAGGAGCTTCTGAAACGATGATCGCGCCATGACGGTTCCGGCCGCCGGCGTGCGCTGCGACCTCGTCATCCCGGTCTACAACGCGCTGCGCTCGACGCGCGACTGCCTCGAGAGCGTGCGCCGTTTCGCGCCTCCCTGGGCCCGCATCGTCGTCGTCAACGACGGGAGCGACACCCGCACGGCGGAGTACCTGCGCGCGCAGGAGGGCATCGTCCTCCTCGAGAACGACGTGAATCTCGGCTTCGTGAAGACCGCGAACCGCGGGCTCCTGTTCTCCGACGCGCCGTGGGTCTGTCTCCTCAACTCGGACACGCTCCTCACGGAGGGAGCCCTCGAACGCATGGTGGCGGGTTGCGAGAAGGATCCGAGGATCGGCCTCTGCTGCCCGCTCGCGTCGAGCGCCGTGAACCTTTCCGTGAAGCTTCCTCCCGGCGCCGACGTCTTCTCCTTCGCGCGCCGCGTCGCGCGCACCAGCCCGGCGCGGTACCCCGACGCGACGACGATCGTCGGCCACTGCCTCCTCGTCAGGCGCGAGGTCATCCGCACGCTCGGGGCCTTCGACGAGGTTTTCGGACGCGGCTACTGCGAGGAGACCGACCTCCATTACCGGGCGCGCGCGGCCGGCTGGCGCTGCGTCGTCGCGGACGACACGTGGATCCACCACCGGCAGGGCGCGAGCTTTCCGGACTCGGACCAACGCATCGTCCAGAACCTCAGGATCCTGATGTCCCGCTGGAAGGAGACGCACGAGAAGGAGCTGGCCGATTTCAACGGCAGGAACGAGCTCGGTGCCGTCCGCGACGCCGCGACGTTCGAGTGGACGCTTCCCGACGCCGGGCCAGCGGCTCCTTACGACGTCCTCTTCGTCCTGCCGCTCCTCGGGATCTACGGGGGCGTGGCGGACGTCCTCGAGCTCGCGAACGCGCTCGTTCTCCAGGGCGTCAACGCCGGCGTCGTCGTCTTCGAGACGGTGCCTCCGGAAATCGAGATGGAGCTCTTCTTCCGGCCGCTGCGCCTCTCGGCGGCCGAATTCCTCGAACGCTGTCCGCCGGCGAAGCTCCTCGTCGCCACCGGCTATCAGACCGCCGCCCACGGGGCGGCGGCCGCGGCGTCCCGCGGGATCCAGACGGCCTACTTCGTCCAGGATTACGAAGGCTGGTTCGGGTTCGACTCGCCCGAATACGTCGCGCGGACGTACGACCTCGTTCCCCGCATCGTCACGATCTCGTCCTGGCTCGCGCGGGAGATCGAGACGCGCCACGGACACGTCGCGACCCCCATTCCGATCAGCGCGGATCCCGACGTGTACTACCCGCGGGGCGACCGCCCGGCGGCTCCGCCCATCCGCGTCGCGGCGATGCTGCGGCAGGACGAACGCCGCGGCATGAAGTTCCTTCTTCCCGCGCTCGCCGAGGTCGCGCACCGGACCGACGTCGAGATCGTCCTTTTCGGGCACGCGGCGGTGCCGGCCGGCGCCCCCCGCTTCCGGCACGCGCATCTCGGAACGCTTCAGCGGGACGAGGTGCCGAAGCTCCTCTCGACCGTGCACGTCGTGATCGACCCCTCCCTCTTCCAGGGCTTCGGCCTCATCGGCCTCGAAGGCATGGCGAGCGGCGCCGCGTGCGTCCTGACGGACTCCGGCGGCGCGTCGGAGTACGCGGTCCCCGACGTCAACGCGCTCCTCGTGCCCCCGCGGGATTCGGCCGCTCTCGCGGCGGGCCTCCGGCGCCTGCTCGACGACCCGGCGCTTCGCGAGCGCCTCGCGGCGAACGGCGTCGAGACGGCGCGCCGCTTCACGTGGAAGCTCACGGCGACGCGCTTTCGCGCGTTCATGGACGGGCTCCCGCCCGCGCGGGCGGTGCCGCCGGCGGAGCGCGCGGCGCTCGAGCTCCTCGCCTTCGAGCACCG
>JAMQPJ010000485.1 GCA_023717585.1 Thermoanaerobaculia bacterium | reverse complement strand
ACCTCACGAACAAGGGCGGGGCCGTGGGCGAGAAGGTCACTCTTTCCGCGAAGCTGAAGTCGAACGACCCGAAGGTGAAGATCCAGGGTCTCGAGGTGAAGTTCCTCGTGGACGGCAAGGCCGCCTGCGACGACAGGACGGACGCGCAGGGCCAGGTGTCGTGCTCGTGGAAGGTCCCGAACCTCACGCAGGGGACGAAGCCCCTCGAGGCGCGCTTCGCCGGCAACGACACGCTCGCGCCGGGCAAGGCGACGGCCCAGTTCCTCGCGGCCAAGGCCGTCACGAAGCTGTGGATCGACGGGTCGCACAACAACCTCAACATGAAAGCGAAGCCCGGCGAGAAGCTGGAGCTCATCGCGTTCCTGACGCGCAAGCACGACGACGCGCCCCTCGAGGGCCGCCATCTGTCCTTCACCGTGAACAAACAGAACGTCGGCAAGAGCACGACGAACGGGCGCGGGTTCGCCACTCTCCACTACAGGCTCCCGGACGACTTCGCCGGTGACGCGCACGCCGACGCCTATTTCGAGGGGGACGACTTCAACGTCGCCTCGTCGGACGGGAACATCTTCCTCGTCGAGCACATCAAGAACGGATTCCTCAACGTCATCACGGCGGACTCGGGAAAGACCGGCGAGGAGCTGCACTACTGGGCGCAGCTCACGCGGAACAAGCCTCTCCCGGGCATCCCGTTCTCCGACGGAATCGAGGGCGTAAAGCTCAAGTTCCTCTTCGACCCCGGGATCGGCTGGATCTTCACGGCGACTACGGGCCCGACCGGCCTGGCGCACGCGCACGGAAAGGTCCCTCAGTCGGCCAACGCCGTGAGGGTGTGGGTCGACCCGACGAGTGACTGGAAGGCCGAGGAGGCCATACGCCCCATCTCGGTCGTCCCGGGCCCCGCGAAAGTCACCATGTCGGACAGCTCCGGCCTCCTCGCGCGGCCGCTCACCCTCAAGGCCCGCGCCGTACGCACGAACGACGGCGCGCCGTGTGCCGCTTCCAGGATGAACTTCGAGCTTCGCGGCGCCACGATCGGCCACTCGTTCACGAACGGGGCCGGCGACGCCACGCTCGACATCACGCCGTCGATCGGCCTCGGAACCGGCAAGCACTCCATCGGGGCGAAGGCCGACGCGAGCGGCGCCTGCGGGTCCGACCGAGCGTCGGCCACGCTCACGATGTCGGCGCCGTAGGCGGAACGCGCGATGGGCGACAAACCGAAATCCGCCTTCGACCTCGCGATGGAGCGCTTGAACGCCGAGGACAAAGAGGCCGGCACGAAGAAGGCGGCGCCGCTGAGCGCGAAGCAGAAAGAGGCCATCGCCGAGGCTCGGCGCGTCGCCTCCTCCCGTCTCGCCGAGCGCGAGATCCTCTTCAGGGACTCGATGAAAAGGACGCCCGACTCGGAGATGCGCGCGAAGGCCGAGGCCGAGTACCTCGTCGACCGCCAGCGCATCAACGACGACTGCGAGAAGGCGATCGAGGGGATCAGGCGCGGAAAGGGCTGAGGATCCGACCTCGGTGTCGTGGCCCCGAACTCCCCTGACGACGCGGCGCCGGTTCCTAGGGGCACGGGCCGTCGTGCACTTCGAGCGAGACTCCAGGGACTTGTCCAATCGACCCGCCGTGCTCTCCGACCGAGAACGGCTCCGAGCAACGCGAGCCGTTCCAGCGCGTGACGACCTCAAACCGAAACAACCTCTTCGAGAGATCCGTCAACGCCGGCCGCAGCCAGATTGCGGCCCAGTGCCGCTGGAACGGGCGCGCGGGACAGTCGGGTGGGCTGCTGCCGGTGCATCGTTTCGACTCGTCG
>JAMQPJ010000666.1 GCA_023717585.1 Thermoanaerobaculia bacterium | reverse complement strand
GCCCTTCACGGCCTCGGGCGCGCGGAAGCAGGACGAGCGTTTGCGGGCATGGGCCGGCTCCCGCGTCGGAGTCTTTCGGACGGGCTACCAGGCGATGAAGCGGCTCGTGTGCGCCTGCTACTACGCGGCGCCGGAGACGTGGCCCGCCCTCGGCTATCCCGGCCCGCCCGAGCTGCCGTTCGCGCCGGAGGGGGAGTGAAGCCTCTCCTCCTGGACCGCCCGATCCCGAACCTCATGCGCGGACGCGAGATCCGCTCGAATCTCGCGCTCTCGGCGGACGTCTGCATCGTGGGTTCCGGCCCGGGCGGCGCGATCGCGGGGGCGCGCCTCGCGGCCTCGGGAGCGCGAGTCATCCTCCTCGAGGAGGGCGGCTATTTCACGCGCAAGGCGGACTTCCACATGCAGGAGGCCGAGGCGTACCCGAAGCTCTACCAGGAGCACGGGAACCGCGCGACGGACGACCTCTCGATCACGATCCTCCAGGGCCGCGGTGTCGGCGGCGGCACGCTCGTGAACTGGACGACGTGCTTCCGCACGCCCGAGGCGACGCTCGCACACTGGCGGGAGCGCTTCGGCCTCGTCGACTTCACGGCCGCGCGGTTCGCCCCGCACTGGGAGGAGGTCGAGGCGCGCCTGAACATCCGGGAGGTCGACGCCTCGGAGGTCAACGAGAACAACGCCGTCCTCCTCGAGGGCGCGAAGAAGCTCGGCATCGCGACGGAATTCCTGCGCCGCAACGTCATGTCGTGCCTCCACACGGGCTACTGCGGGATGGGCTGCCCGACGAACGCGAAGCGCGGGATGGCTCTGACGTACCTGCCGGACGCGGCCGCGAAGGGCGCCCGCGTCTACGCGGACTGCCGCGCGGACCGCCTCGTCCTCGACGCGCGCAAGGAGCGCGTGACGGCTGTCGAGGCCGAGGTCCTCGACTCCGAATCGGATCGCCCGTCCGGGCGGCGCATCACGGTTTCGGCGGCGCGATTCGTCGTCGCGGGCGGCGCGATCAACTCGCCGGCCCTGCTCCTGCGCTCCGGGATTCCGGATCCGCACGGCCGCATCGGGAGGCGCACGTTCCTCCATCCCGTCGTCGCGACGCTCGGGCTGTTCGACCGGCGGATAGACCCCTTCTACGGCGCCCCGCAGTCGGTCGCCTCGCACGCGTTCGTCGAGCGCCCGGGAAAGGTCGGGTTCTTCCTCGAGGTCGCGCCGCTCCACCCGATGCTCGCCGGGCTGGCGCATCCGGCCTTCGGCGCGGAGCACCGTGACGGGATGAAGGGCCTCGCGAGGACGAACGCCGTCATCGCGCTCCTGCGCGACGGGTTCCTCCCGGACGAGGAGGGCGGAACGGTCTCGCTCCGCGAGGGCGGGAAGCGGCTCTCGATCACGTACCCGCTCGGCGACGTCCACTTCGAGGCGATGCGCGAGGCGATGCGGGTCTCCGCGCGCATCCAGCTCGCGGCCGGCGCGCGCGAGGTCCGGACGCTCCACCGGGATGCCGTCGTCATCCGGGACGAACGAGACCTCGG
>JAMQPJ010000446.1 GCA_023717585.1 Thermoanaerobaculia bacterium | reverse complement strand
GGCGGTCGGTCTTGTTGTACGCGAGGAGGATGCGCCGCTTCTCGACGCCGAAGCCCGCGATCACCTCCTCGGCCACGGCCCGCTGCTCGGACGCCTGCGGGGATGACGCGTCCACGACGTGGACGAGGAGATCCGCATCCTTCACCTCGGCGAGCGTGGACTTGAACGATGCCACGAGCGTGTGCGGGAGCTTGCGGAGGAAGCCGACCGTGTCGGCGAGCACGATCGCGCGACCGCCCACGCCGTGAAGCCGCGCGTGCCGAGGGTCGAGCGTGGCGAAGAGGCGGTCCTCGGCGAATTCCTTCGAGGCCGTGAGGCGGTTGAAGAGCGTCGTCTTCCCCGCGTTCGTGTAACCGACGAGCGAGACCGTCGCGACCCTCCCGAGCCCTTTCCGTCTCACGCCGCGCTGCGTCTCGATCGCCTTCAGCTCATCCTTGAGCCGCGCGATGCGCATGCGCACGCGACGGCGGTCCAGCTCGATCTTCCGCTCGCCCGCGCCGCCCCGGAACGCGCCGCCGCCGCGCTGCTGGGCCAGGCCCTGGGAGGGCCCCGCGAGGCGCGGAAGCTCGTACTGCAGACGCGCGAGCTCGACCTGCGTCATGGCTTCCCGCGAACGCGCGCGGGCCGCGAAGATGCGCAGGATGACGCCCGCGCGGTCGAGCACCTGCGTCGGCAGCTTCTTGTCGAGATTCCGCGCCTGCGTGGGCGTGAGCTCGTCGTCGAACACCGTCCAGCCAACGTTCTGGGCGCGCGCCGCCTCGGCGATCTCCTCGACCTTCCCGGAGCCGACGTACGTGGCGGGGTCGGGCCCGCGGCGCTCCTGGAGCGCGCGCGCGACGACGCGGCCGCCCGCCGTCTCGACGAGGCGCTCCAGCTCGTCGAGCTGGTCCTCGGCCATCTCCCTCGGGATCTCCCGCCCGTAGACGCCGACGAGAATCGTCCGGCTCGAGTCGGGCTTTTTTTCGGGCGGAGGAGGAGCCTCCTTGCCGGGGCGTCGCGGGCTCACTGCGGGGATGCTAGCGTAGGCGGATGAAGCGGCGCACGACACGGCGCGCGAACGGCCCCCGGGATCTCGCTCTCCTCGGCAAGCGCCTCGAGTCCCTGCGGCGGGAGTGGCGCTCCCGCCGGCTCGACTCGGATCCGCTCGTGTTCGCCCACCGGTTCCAGGACCCGGCGGATCGCGAGGTCGTGGCCTTCCTCTCCGCCTCCCTCGCGTTCGGCCGCGTCGCGTCGATCCAGGCTTCGGTGGCGCGCGTCCTCGCGGTTCTCGGGCCGCAACCGTCGGAGTTTCTCGCGGCTTGGGACGAGAAGAATCTTGCCGCCCTGCGCACGTTCCGGCACCGCTGGGTATCGGGCAAGGACCTGGAAGATTTTCTGAGAATGGTGAAGAGGGCACGACACGCGCACGGATCCCTCGGCGCGCTTTTCGCGGCGGGAGACGAAGAGAGGGATTTCTTAGAAGGGGAAGAAGGGAGAGGCGACGCAGCCGGCGCCGACCGCGCGGATTACGTAGCCGCTCTCTCCCACTTTCATAGAAATCTCTTCTTTCTTCTCTCCCCGCGTGGAGGCGCCCCCTCGCGAGGACTTCGCTTCCTCCTGCCCGCCCCCGCCGCGGGCTCTGCCTGCAAGCGTTCGCACCTTTTCCTGCGCTGGATGATCCGGACGGAGGGCTTCGATCTCGGCCTCTGGACGGGTGGGCGCTTCACGCCCGCGCGCCTCCTGCTCCCCATGGATGTCCACGTGCACCGCATCTCGCGCCGCATCGGCCTCACGCGGCGCAGGACCGCGGATCTCGCTGCGTCGCGCGAGGCGACGGGATGGCTGCGACTCCTGAACCCCGACGACCCCGTCGCCTACGACTGGCCGCTCTCGCGCCTCGGTATCCTGTCCGAGCCCATGACTCTTCCGACCCGGATTGCGTCGCCCGCATGAGCGACTCGAAGCGTCCCGTTTTCGTCCTCGTGGCCGCGGCCCTCGCGGCCGCGGCGGCCGCCTGGTTCGCGAAGGATGCGTTGATCCAGCCCGCCGCGCCGGCGCCCGGTTCGTCTTCGCCGTCATCGGCCGCCGCGGCGAAGCGCACCGTTCCCGCGGGACCGCTTCTCGTCCTCGGAAGGGGCGGCACGCGCCGCGATCTCGCCGCGAAGACCGGCAAGGGACTGATCCTGCATTTCTGGGCGACGTGGTGCGCGCCCTGCCGCGAGGAAATGCCCGAGCTCGTGAAATTCGTCCGGGACACGAAGGACGACCCGCGCGTCGAGTTCCTGGCCGTCTCGGCGGACGAGGGCTGGAAGGTGGTCGACGCGTGGCTCCGAGAGGGCGGAATCTCGGGCCTGCCGGTCGCCCTGGATCCGAAGGGCGCGATCGCAGGCCGCTACGGCGTGACCGGATATCCCGAAACGTTCTTCATCGCGCCTTCTGGCGAGATCGTGCAGCACGTCGTGGGCCCGATGAGCTGGAGCTCCCCGAAGGTCCGCACGTTCGCGGCGGAGTTCAGCCGTCTAGGAGAGTGAGCAGGACGTCCGCCCGGGCGGAACCGGTCGCCGGAATCGTGACGGGCTGCGACTTCTCGCCGAACAGCTCGTGCCAGGTCCTGAGGCGGTACGCGCCCGGCGGAACGCCCGGGAACGCGTAGCGGCCCTCCGCGTCGGTGACCGCCGCGTACGCCGTGTCGGCCACGAACAGCCACGCCGTCATCCACGTGTGGATGTCGCATTTCACGCGCACGATGCCCGGCTCGGAGAACGTCTCGGTGAACGTCTGCCCCTTGATCGGGATCGCCTTGTTGAAGATCAGCGCGGAGCCCGCCGTGGCGGCATGGACGTTGTGGAGGACCGCGTCGGAGTTTCCGAAGACGACGGGCGCTCCCTTCGACACGATCTGCACGTAGGGCGCGAAGAGGCAGTTCTTCTGGTCTAGCCGGAACGGTCCCTTCGGCGGCGCGAGGCCTCTCGAGCCTTCCAGCCATACCACCGCGTTCGCGAGGCCCTTTTCCTTCGAGAGGACGAGGGACGGGCTCGGGCGGTCGGTGCGCCCACACACGGCTGCGTCCGCGTTCACAGGGCGCGGCGCGAGTTTCGGGACGGGGCCGGAAAGAGTCACTTTGCCAAAGACCCCGTCCACGGGGACGGACGCCGCACGACCTGCTGCCTGTTCGGCTCGCGTACCGGGGGATTTCTTAGAAGGTGAAGAGGAAGAGGGCGAAGAAAAAAACACCGTCGCGATGAGCAGTGACGCCTGCACGAAGCGCACGGGTCTTCCTCGCTCGTCTCAGTGCGACGCGACGACCGACTGCGCCCGCGTCTTTGGCGCCTTCGGCGCCTGGGGCGCCGTCAGGAAGTCGTTTCCGAGGGACCAGACGTGGTCGCGCAGCGCCTTCGTCACGCGATCCGGATCGCCGATGTACGCCTTCGCTTCTTCCGCGGAGCCCCAGATCGCGACGAGATCCCGCTTGAACCCCGCAAAGGCCGGAGAATCGAGCGCGGGGGCGAGCGGCGAGATGCGCACTCCCGGCTTGCCGGGAGCGTCGTCCATCTTCGGGAAGTTCGTGGGCATCCGAGTGCCCGGCATCCACTCCTCGGGCCGCTTGATCCAGTCCGCGATCCACTCGTACCGCAGGCGTTTGTGCGCCGCCGCGAGAATGGGCGCCAGGTCCGCAGGCGTCTTGCCGGCGCGAAGCGCGAGCGCGAACGCGTCCTGGGAGGTCGGGTGGCACTGGGCGCACTTGAGCGCCTCGAACGTCTTCGCCCCCGCCGCGCGCGAGCGCGCGTCGAGCGCCTCGATGCGATCCTCGAACGGATAGCGGGCCTTGTCCAGCGACGCGAAGTACGAGGTGAGTCCGTTGAGCTGGTCCGGGTTGAAAGGGAAGGTCGGCATCCGGACCTTCAGCCACGGCCGGATCTGGCCCGAACGCGGGGCATGCAGGAAGGAGAAGAGCCAGTCGCTCTGCACCTTTGCTCCCTCGCCGCGAATGACGGGCGGCGCGAGCGCGAGATCGATCTTCTTCGCCGTCATCGCCTCGCGGATCTGCCCGCCCTTGTCCTCGAGGACGTGGCAGCCCTGGCAGTTGTAGTCCTTCACGATGCGGCGCCCGGTCTCGACCGCGGCGCGCGGGCCGGCGGCCCTGACCTTGAGCGCGTCCGCCATGTCGTCCTTCTGCATCCCGAGGACGAGCGTCTGGACGGCTTCGATCTCCGCCGCCGAGAGGGAGAACTGCGGCATTCGGGACTTCTCCTGGAACGTCTTCACCTTCTCGCGGTCGAAGGAACGCGGCTGGCCCGCCTTCTGCTGGAACCAGTCGCCGCGCGTGTGGGGCAGGTGGAGGAAGCCGAAGTCGAGGAGGTGGACCGGCTTGTTGCCCCACTCGGACAGCTCGACGCCGATCTGCTTTGCGTTTTCGAACCCCGGAATCGCATGGCAGGCATAGCACCCGTAGTGGCCGATGATCTTTTCGCCGACGAAGAGGTCTTTCCCCCGGGGCGTCATCTTCGCGACCTCGGCCTTCGCGTCCACGACGGATTTCGTCTGGATGAGGTAATCGAAGACGAGCGCGTCGCGTTCCTTCTCGTCGGCCTTCGGGGCGCGGCTGCGCGCGAACTCGGGCTGTGCCGGCCGCCCCATGAGGTAGGCCACGAGATCGGCGATCTCGCCCGCCTCGAGGCGCAGGTTCGGCATCCGCGTCTCGGCGTTGTAGGCCTTCGGGTTCAGGAGCCAGGCCGCGAGCCACTCCGGCGTCACCTTCTGGGAAAGCCCGATCAGGTTCGGGCCGTGCTGGCGCCAGCCGTCCATCACGTGCCGTTCGGCGCCCAGTTCGGACACGTGGCAGCCCTCGCAGCCCACGCTCTCGAACAGCTGCTGGCCTCGGGCGGGGTCCCCCTTCGCGACCGCCGGCCACGCCGTCTTTTCGGACTTCTCGAAGAGATAGGCCGTGACGCCCGCGACCATCGTGTCCGTGAGCCGGTGTCCGGCCTCGCCCTCGAAGTTCTCCAGGTAGAAGAAGCGCGGCATCTTCGTGTTGTTGCGGAAGGCCCGCGGGTCGACGAGCCAACGCCCCGTCCACTCGGGTGTCGTCTTGGAGGCCACCCGGAGGAGGTTCGGCCCGATCCGCGGCAGGTCCTCGAGGCCCTTCATCTTGTGGCAACTCCAGCAGCCGAGCTGCTCGACGAGCTTCCGGCCCTGGTCCAGTTTCGCGGCCTTCGGGTGCCCGGCGTCTGTCTTGTGGCAACGGAAGCAACCGGCCTCGACGGCCTTCATCGGGTACATGGGCAGGTCGTTGAACCTGTCGACCTCCCAGCCGTACTCCTTCATCCAGCGGCCCGCCTGGGTCTCGTCCATGGCTTCCTTCAGGACGTCGTCGTCGGTCGGAAGACCTTTTTCGTCGCGCCCCTCGTGAAGCTGCGAGGCGAGCTGCACGTAGCGCCCGTAGTCGTTCGGCATGTGGCCGGCGCGCGTGAAGTCGGTCGCGCGGTCGCGCCCGCCGTGGCACGATGTGCAGCCGAACGTCGCGTACGGGTGCGGCGAGTTGGAGTCGACGAAGAGGTCGAGCCGAGGGTGCGTCCTCAGAACGGACTCGGCGTACTTTTCCCTGTCTTCGAACCCCCGGGTCTCGGCCGCGATGTGGCACGTGACGCACCGGTCGACGCGCTGGCTCTTCAGGAAGTTGACGTCGTTGTAGAGCCCGTCGAGCTGCACCTGCTGGATCTTGAGGGACGGGGCGAGCATGTCCGCGATGGGCGCGTTGCGCACGAAATAGAAGGCGTCGTTCTGGCGGAGCGTCCGGAGCTTCGCCTGGAAGCGGTCGTAGTCGGCGTCCAGCGCCAGGAGCGCCTCCTCGGCGTCTCTCTTCGTCTTCTCGAGCGCTGCGAGTCCGGCCTTCGCGGCGTCCCATGAGGCACGCGCGGCCTGCTCGACGACCGTGCTGTTCTCGTAGGTCGCCTTCAACCGCTCGTAGCTCTTCCGGGCGGCGGCGGTGGAAGCCGACGTCGGGCCCTCTTTCCGGCGCGTCTCGAAGTCGTACCGCGCCGTGTCCATCTCGGCCTTCTGGAAACGGAAGTTCTGGTCGGCCTCGTACCAGGCGCCCTCGGCCTTACGGACCTTTTCCTCGGCCTCCGAGACCGCCGTGCGGTTTCGGCGCAGCTCGCGCGCGCCTTCGCGCTTTTGCTCGAGGTATTTCTGCTCGGCCTCGGGATCGATCTTCTCGGAGGCGGTCCGGAGGGCCGCGCGCGTCCTCTTGCGGTCGTTCTCGACGAACTTCTTCTGCCAGCTCTTCCAGTCGCGCCCGTAGTCCTGCCACGTCATCCACGC